>NZ_QTUM01000049.1:0-19404 GCF_003435615.1 Catenibacterium sp. AM22-6LB | reverse complement strand
CCTTTCTTTAGATTTTCATACTTTCGAGAAAGACTTCTCTGTTCTCGAATAAGCTTTTTCTCAAGCTTTCTTAATTTTGCAGATTTATTGATGTTCTTATAAGTTATTCCATTAGAGACAATCGCAAAATCCTTTAATCCAAGGTCAATGCCAATTCCTTTACCGGAATTATTGGCTGTCGTTTTGTCTGGGATTTCTATAAGAACTGAAACATAGTATCTGTCAGCCTTTATTGAAACATGACCGCTCTTAATTACGTATCCATCTTTTGTTGTGGGAATATATCCTTTCTCTTTGATGCGTACCCAGCCAAGTGACGGAATCTTGATTCTGTGTCTTTCACAAAGGCAATCTTTAGGATTATTCCTTACAAAATACATTTTCACATCAGATCTGCCTTTCTTTTTGAATTTTGGAAAGGCGCTCTTGTGATTAAAGAATCTCTTAAATGCAGTCTGACCGTTATTTGCTGCCTGTGTTACCGATTTTGAATAAGCCTCCTTGATCCAGGAATATTCTGGATGGCTCGGAAGAAACTCATTGTTGAGCCATACTCTAAACTGGCTGCTGCTCATAAACTTTTTACTGCTTTCATAAAGCACCTTATTATGAGCAAGATAGAAGTTATAGATAAATCTGCAAGTACCTATTGTTTTACGAATCCTGACTTTCTGCTCCTCTGTCGGATTTATTTCCGTCTTGAAACTCTTCAGCAATTTCCTCATCCCTTTCTACAGTTTTTTTATACTTACGATACCCATTGCAGCCTACAGGAGAACACATGAAGTATTGAAACAATATCCTGCATGAGTTCTCCATCTGATTTCTAATCTAATTATAGAACAAGCAGAAAATCTATGCATCAAATTTAGCTTCAAGAACGCCGATTTATAGGCGTTAATAAAATTTAATTTTCACTTACCTGTGGCTTGTGGGTATTCAAATAAATCTTTTACATTACAAAACCATCTTAAAAATGCAATTTGATTTAGTAAATGCTGATTATAAATACAACAATGCTTATTAGTTAGGGTTCAGTTTACCTTTAAAGTTCCTTCTCTATCTCAACGTTATAATATCTTAACAGATACGCCTAAAAGTTCAGTAAGATCCTTTGGTTTATAATTTATGATATTTAATGTGTTCATTTTAACGCTCCCTCTATGAGCATATTTAAACACATTCAAACACAATGGTCGATATATTCAGTTACTTATAGTTCCCTCCTTTTTTGCTTGCTCGGTAGTAACTACCATGTTTTATAATTTTATTGTACAAATATAAAGGAGGAATTACAATGAAAACACTTTATTTAATGCGTCATGGACAGACTTTATTTAATGCACAACATAAGATTCAGGGATGGTGTGATGCACCTCTTACAGAAATTGGAATTAAACAGGCAGAAGTAGCTGGAAAATGGTTTGATGATAATCATATTCAGATTGATGATGCTTATTGCAGCACAAGTGAAAGAGCGAGTGATACACTTGAAATAGTTACACATCATAATATGCCTTATACACGTTTAAAGGGATTAAAAGAAATGAACTTTGGTGTCTTTGAAGGAAAAGATGAATGTCTTAATCCACCATTTCCTTATCTAGATTACTTTAAAACTTATGGTGGAGAATCACAGGAGGAAGTACAGAAAAGAGTTGTAAAGACTATCACAGAAATTATGGAAAATACAAAAGGTGATAATGTCCTTGTTGTATCTCATGGAGCTGCTTGTGCCAACTTTATTAGAAACTTTGAAGAATATAATGTAGCTCACTATAAGAAGGGTATTAAGAACTGTGCTATCTTTGTATGTACGTATGAAGATGGAATCTTCTCTTGTAAAGAAATCATCAATCACGATTTTAGTAGTTTCATGTAAAAGTTCCTTTTTTGAACTTTTTTTAGTATGATAAATAAGACAGGAGGATGAATTATGATAAAAGCAATTTTCTTTGATATAGATGGAACATTACTTTCGCATAACACTTATAGTGTTCCACAATCTACTAAAGAAGCATTAAGACTATTAAAAGAAAAAGGTATACTTACATTTGTTGCGACAGGAAGACATTTAAGTGAGATGAGGGATCTTCCTATACAGGATTTAGAGTTTGATGCCTGTATCACTTTAAATGGACAGTATTGTTTCAATAAAGAAGGAATGATTTATGGACTTCCTATTGAACAAACAGACATCAACAACATCATCAATTATGTAGATACAAACCATATGCCCTGCATATTTGTAGAAGATGAATTGATGTATATCAATTTTAATAATGAAGTTGTAGAAAAAGTACAGAAAGCTATTTCTACACCACTACCAGAATTAGGAGATATTCATAGAGGTTATACACATCCTATTTATCAGGTCATTCCTTATGATACAAATGATGAAAGATTAAAAGAAATTAAGGAACTTATGCCTCATTGTAAGGAGACACAATGGAACCCTCAGGCAGTGGATATTATTCCTGCGACGGGTGGTAAACAGAATGGCATTCATGAAGTATTAAAGTATTATTCTATTGATCAAAGTGAAACAATGTCTTTTGGTGATGGCAAGAATGATATTGATATGTTTGAGTATACAAAGATTTCTGTTGCCATGGGTAATGCAGAAGATGATGTTAAAAAAGCTGCAGACTATGTCACAGATGATATCGATGAAAATGGTTTATATAATGCATTAAAACATTTCGAAATAATTTAAAAGCAGGCACCGCCTGCTTTTTCTAGTCCTTAACCAAATCAATTATTTCTTTCGCAACACCATGATTATCATTACTATCAATCACTTTTTCTGCTATCTGTTTCAGTGCATTCACACTATTACTCATAGCTCGTGTATGCTTATAGCCTTTAAAAAGACTCATATCATTATAACCATCACCAAATACATAAACATCATCAGACATATGATGTGTTTCTATCACTCTTTTTACCATAAGTGCTTTATTCGCATTCATTGATGTAACTTCAATATTCCACCAGGATGATGAAGTGACATTAATTCCTTCTATTTGATCAAGCCAGTATTTGATTTGATTGATTTTCTGTTCATCATGCACAAATACAAATATCTTTCTTATTTCTTTATAATCTTGAAGATGTTGTTCTGAAAGTTGTGCTGTTGTCTCACAAAATACAGTATCAGTAGAATAATCCCCTTCTTCCGTATTAATTTCAAAATCTATATGACGTTCTAATAAGCCATTCATAATAGTATGTGCAATCTTTAGATCGATATTTTCTTTATAAAGAATATCTCCCTGACTATTTCGACATTCTGCACCATTCAATAATACATAATAATCTATATCTAGTCCCTTCAACAAAGGAGAAGCTGTCTTGTAACTACGTCCTGTCGCAATAATTCTATAAATAGGCGATGTATTCAATACGTCTTTAGTGAAGGGATCTACTACTCCATAACTATTAAGTAATGTGCCATCTAAATCACTGACAATTGTTTTCATACTATTCTCCAAAAAAGTCAGTTCAAAGAACTGACTAAAGTGATAACTCCATAATAATATCATCAGGCGTAATTGAACCTGTTTTCACCTGAGCAATATCAGTATAGCTGTTATGGTTAGTGACAATCGTAATAACTGTTTTCTGGCACTGATGTCTTTCTACTCCATCTAAGTCCATTACAGTGAGAAGATCACCCTTTTTGACTTTCTGTCCCATTGTGACTTTTGTATCAAATACTTTTTCATCGGTAATTTTTACTGTATCAATACCTAAATGTAGAAGAAGTTCTGCACCTTCATTTGTGATGATTCCAATTGCATGTTCTGATTCACTGATAAAGCTGATTGTACCATCTGCAGGAGCATAGATCTTACCATCAGCTGGTTCAATAGCTGCACATGGTCCCATAATACCTTCTGCAAACATAGGATCCTTGATTGCACTCATTTCAATCGCATCTCCTGATGCAATCGCAAATAAAGATTCACTAAAAACTTCTTTTTCTTCTTTTGGTTCTACGACTTCTTCTTTTTCTGTCTTAGGAACACAGAATAACCATGTAATAGAGAAAGCCACCGCAAATGCGACTAAGTTAACAAGAATATAGAATGGTAACTGATTATTAAGATATAGTAATGTACCAGGAATACCTGTAATACCCATACCTGTTGCTTTAAGATGGAAGATAGAAGCAAGGAATCCACCAACACCTCCACCAATCATCGCAGCGATAAATGGTTTTACTAAACGAAGGTTGACACCAAATACTGCAGGTTCAGTAATACCTAATGCAGCAGATAAAGCAGATGGATAAGCAACCTGTTTCATTTTCTGATCATGAACTTTAATTGCGATAGCTAATACAGCACCTGCCTGTGCAATGTTTCCACAAGTCCCAATTGGGTTTAAATAGTTCCAGCCATCATTGGCCAACATACTGATTTCTAAGAAGTTTAAGATATGATGAATACCAAAGATACCAAGTAACTGTCCAAAGCTTCCGTATAATAAACCACCAAGACCTAGAGGTAACTGCAATAATTTTTCAACTACAAATAATACACCTGTTTCAACTGTATGAAGAACTGGACCAATCGCAAATAATGCGACTGTCATACCAATAAGTAATGTAAGGAATGGAGTAAGAATAAGATCTAATGCATCTGGAATACGTTTTCTTAACCATTTCTCCATATTGGCACCAAGAATACCTGTCACAAAGGCAGGTAATACAGAACCCTGATAACCAGATACCTTTAAGAAATTGAAAAACATCAATGGTTTTGCAGCACCAGAGCCAACATCATATGCACTTGGAAGACTAGGACTTACAAGCATTAAACCTAATACAATCCCAATTACAGGACTGCCACCAAAGTTTTTAAATGTTGACCAGCATACAAGTGCAGGAAGGAATGCGAATGCGGTATCCGTTAATACCTGTGTAAATGTAAGTAAGTTTGCAGGAACACTCTTAGTTGTTAAACCAAAAAGATGCAAGATAGCTTCTTGAGTCAATAAGCCTCTTAGACCCATGAATAAACCTGTTGCGACAAGTACAGGAATAATTGGCACAAAGACATCAGAGAATGTTCTTATAGCTCTTTGGAATTTATTTCCGTATACTATTTTTTCATCGTTGTTATTACCTTCTTCTCCAGTCACCTTGATTACTTCATCATAGACACGATTTACTAAACCTGTCCCTAGAATAATCTGATACTGTCCTGAATTGAAGAATGATCCTTTTACCTTATCTAAAGATTCAATTGCTTTCACATTGATTTTATCTTTGTTTTTTACTACTAAACGCAATCTTGTTGCGCAATGTCTTACTGAACTAATGTTTTCTTTTGAACCAGTTAATTCAATAATCTTTAATGCAAGTTCTTTATCGTTCATTTTTCTAACTTTTCCTTTTTAATTTGTTAAGCGCTTTACTGATTATATTTATACCTCGTAAAGCGCATTAATTGAATGGAATAACATAATATAAATATGGCTTTTTCTAACCATTTATACTTTTTTTAATATAAATGTATAAGTTTTAAAATCACCATGTTCTAAAGGTACACATAAGCCCATATGCTGCAGCTCATCTCCACCATAGATTTCTTGTGTATGACATTCTAAATAATCAGAATCTTCATCTAAGTATGTTAACTTAAAGTACTTCTGAGCAGTTAGAGGATTATAAAAACGAGTCATTATGACAACATAAACAGTCTTTCTATCAAGACTGACTACTTCCCAGCCTAAATGATTTTCATCACATTCAATGGCATGTAATTCACCGTTGAGTGTTTCTTTTCTTATTGTTTTATATTCCTGAATCTGCTTCTTAATATCATCTAATTCATCATCTGTACACTTTGTAAGATCAAGTTCATAACCTAAGTTAAATAGTTTTGCGATATCATAACGTGTCTCTAAGGATGTAATACGTCCTGTCTGGTGATTAGGAGCAGCACTGATATGTGCACCTATCACTGATTGTGGATAAAGCAGACTAAAACTATCTTGAATCACACTGCGATCAAGTGCATCCGTATTATCACTGGCCCAGTTCTGCTGCATATAACATAAGATACCTGGATCAAAACGTGCACCTCCACTTGAACATCCTTCAAAAAGAACATCTGGATAACGAGACGTAATCACATCAAGCACATGATAAAGACCAAGCATATATCTATGAGCCACTTCTGTACTATACTTAGAGATATGAGAACATACATCACTCATCGGTCTATTCATATCCCATTTGATATAACCAATAAGTCCTGTAGAAAGATAAGAATCAAGCATATGAATTAAATAATTCTGGACATCTTCTCTAGATAAATCAAGAAGATATTCATGACGACCTAAAGTAGGTTCATATCCATCTACTGATAATGCATAATCTGGATGCTGTATATATAAATCACTGTTTTTACTGATTGCTTCTGGTTCAAACCATAAGCCAAACTTCAAACCATATGATTTAACAAGTTCAGCCGCTTTTTGTATACCACCTGGAAGTTTGCTTGTATTACATTTCCAGTCTCCCATAGAATTACGACTATTGTTTTCTTTTCTAAACCAGCCATCATCTAACACAAATAATTCAATACCTAGTTCACTCGCACTTTTGGCCTGTTCTTCAATCTTTTCTAAAGACACATCATAATACATAGCTTCCCAGGTATTTAATAATACAGGAGGTAATTCCTGTGATTGTGGTAATAAGTGATGACGATAGAGCTCATGAAAATTCATTCTCATTCCTTCTAAACCTGTACTACTATAATTCACGACAACTTCAGGTGTATAGAATTCTTCTCCTTTATGTAAGTGCCAATTATTCATAGAAGGATGTAAACCCATCTGCATACGCACTTTTCCAAATGAATCCTTTTGTATCTTGCAACAATAATTTCCACTATAAATAAAATGCATTGCATATATATCAGAACCTGATATTAATGCCGCAAATGGATGCATTTGTGGACTACTGCTGCCTCTTGTACTTTCTATTTGAAATATACCTGTATTAAGTGCAGATAGCTGAATATTGCCTTCTTTTGCATGTAAGCCATACATTGTCATCACTTGATAATCCTGTGATGGAAGTTCTAAAGAAACAGATTGTGTATTATAAAGAATAAGATCTTCTTTACAGCTTCTAAAAGAAGCTGAAAATGAAAGAACGCCTAAATCCTCATAAATAGTGATATATTGACTAACTTCTAAGCCAATATGCTTATCTTCATAGACTACTTCTAGTGTCTCACTTCTGCCATGACTTTTAAGTGAGGGTAATCCTGAAAGAGTCTTCTTTTCATCTAGTACATGTACTTCCTTCAACAATAATTCACAATAACGTTGATGGTGTGCTTCTACTTCAATGGCAGGTATACGATAATCTCCATGACCTAATTGTGGATAGAGAAAAGGAAGATCATCAAAAGATGCATTTTCGATACTGACATCATGTTCAGTATTGTAGCCGCGTTTGTAGTAAGTCATTGGACTTTTATGATAATGACGAAGTGGTTTCCCGATATATCTTTGTAAAATGTACTTTTGATCTAATACTTCTAATATATAACTAATATGTGTATTTCTAAGATGAATTATACTATTATTTATTGTAATCATTTTAAATCTCCAATCTGTATACGTTGATATTTTGTGATTCTTTACTACTTGCAAGAAGTAAGTCTTCAGCCTGTGGATCAAGACGTGCAGAATAAACAAACTCTCCGTTATTCGCAAATATTTCTACACTTGATGTATCCAGCCATATTTCCATATGATTGATTTTTATAGGCCATGATTTCTTTTGATATTTCTGTTCTGCCCAATCATAGCGTTCAATACTTATGCCTTCATTAAAGTGAATGCTTAATTCCTTATTGATTGAAAAAGATATATGTTCCAAGGGACTGATTTCTATCATCGCCTGTCTTTGTATTTTCATATGATTCGTATAAGGAATTTCATGGCATAATTCATACATCTCCCTTACAGGTGACTGTATCAATTTTCCTTTTTTTACAGATAATTCACGAGGCATTGTTAAACAATGAATATGTCCATCCTTAGCGAATTCTACTTCTTGCGCATCACTAAAACGTGACATCCAGGCAAGCATAATACGTCTTCCTTGAGCATCCACAAATGTTTGTGGTGCATAAAAATCATACCCTTCATCCATATGCATTCCTTTATCTAAATCACTCAATGTATCTATTAAATAAACAGCGTGTGCATCAAGACATTCATCTGTATCATTATTTCTTGACTGCAAGCCATAAATTAATACTTCATGAGCATCAAGTGTAAATAAGTCAGGACATTCTATCATTTCATACTGTTTAGATATTCCAATGATTTTATTAAACTTAAAAGAGGTTCCATCTATTGATGTATATTGAATAATATTTCCTCTTCCAGTCTTCTTATTCTGTCCTCCAATAATCATTTTCCAGACATCCTCCTTAGTCACTTTAGGATCTCTAAAATGACCTGTATAATCATCAGGAAGAGAGAGTACAGAACCATATTTCTTAAAATGAACACCATCCTTTGATTGTGCAAGACATTGTTCAGGATATCTTACGCCTTCTCTCTTCACATTTCCCGTATAATAAAGAGATAATGTCTCACCATCACTGACTGCACTTCCTGAATACGTCCCATCCTTGTCATAAGCTTCTGAAGCTTGTAATGCGATAATAGGCTCACTCCAATGAATAAGGTCTTGAGAGGTTGTTTTCCCCCATACTTTATAAGAGTGGTCTGTCGTATTAGGATTCCATTGGAAAAAGACATAATACTTTCCTTTAAAATAGGAAAGCCCATTTGGGTCATTGATTAACCCTTTTTCTGTTTCTATATGATATGCTTGTTTTCTATTTTTCATACATAACCCTCACTTTATTTACATTAAACAACGTCAAGAATATAATAAGAATAGAAATACATAACGAATATATGGAAAAAACTAACTTAGGGGATCATATGAAAGAATATAAAGAACGTATTCACAGTAAAACCTATAAAGCCAATACGGATTTGTCTTTATACAGTGCTGGAATAGAACAATGTAAAAGTGAATATACCTATGGACCTATTGTAAGATCTTATTATGTGATGCATTTTGTCTTCTCTGGAAAAGGACAACTGACTATTAATGAACATTCCTTTGATGTCAAGGCAGGAGATATTTTCCTCATTCCTGCCAATAAGGTGGCTACCTATCAAGCAGATAAAAACCATCCATGGAAATATGGATGGGTCAATTTCTTAGGTATTAATGCGGAACAATATTTTTATTCCCTTACAAAAGATACACATGATCAATACATTATTCATAATGTTGATGTGAATCAATATTATAAACAGATTGAACGTCTATTAGATTTATCCTTTAATACAGATGCTGAATATTTTGAATCAAATAGTATACTTCTTCATATTTTCGCAATGTTGTACGAAGAGTTAAATATCCATTTCAATAATAATGTGAAGTATTCACTTGCCGAAGAAATTCGTCTTTATTTGGATTTGAATTATCAATATAACCTTAAAATGAGTGAGATTGCGGATAAGTTTGGTATTCATGCAAATTATATGACACGATTATTTCATCAGAAATTTGATATTTCACCTAAACAATATCTGCTTTCAATTAAATTAAAAAAGGCTGCAGGCTTGTTACAGAGTACAAATCTCCCTGTATCTACAATTGCAGCCAGTGTGGGCTTTATTGATGCCCTTGCCTTTTCTAAAAAGTTTAGTAAGACTTATCATTGTTCACCCACACAATATCGTAAACAAACAAATGAAAAGAAGAATTGAGTTATTTCAATTCTTCTTTTTTATTATTTCATTTGAATAAGTTCGTATTCTCTTGTACCTAAACCAATCTTTTCTGCATGTTCTAATGTTTCTTTCCATCTAACATTAGGATTTGAGTCAAGGAAGTTATCATGATGGTGATGCCAATGTGGATCAGCTAAGTTATCAGATAACTGACTATTAGGCATAGGTGTTGCATGTAAACATGCATCTACACATGCCTGATCTAAGGCAACAGGATCAAATGACGCAAAGATACCAACATCTGGTAAGATAGGTGCATCGTTTTCACCATGACAGTCACAGTTAGGTGAAATATCTCTCACTAAACTAATATGGAATGTTGGTCTTCCATCACATACTGCCTGCGAATACTCTGCCATCTTTCTACCAAGTATTTCATTGGCATTCCAGTTCTGATTTTCAATCGCATCAAATGCGCAGGCCCCAATGCATCTGCCACATCCTTTACAGATATCCTGATTGATGACTGCTTTTCCATTTTCATAAGTGATTGCATCACTGCCACATTCTTTAGCACAGCGACGACATCCTCTACATAAGTCATCATGTACAATTGGTTTGCCTGAATTATGCTGCTGCATCTTACCAGCACGGCTTCCACAGCCCATACCAATATTCTTAATCGCACCACCAAAGCCTGTAGATTCATGTCCTTTAAAATGAGTTAAACTGATAAAGATATCCGCATCCATGACTGCACGACCTATATAGGCTTCTTTACAATATTCACCATTTCTTACAGGTACTGTAATATCATCTGTTCCTCTTAAACCATCACCAATAATAATCTGACACCCTGTAGTGATTGTATTAAAACCATTGATATTTGCACAATCTAAATGTTCTAAAGCGTTCTTTCTAGAACCAGGATATAAAGTATTACAATCTGTTAAGAATGGTTTTCCTCCACATTCCTTAACGACATCTGCGACTGCTTTCGCATAATTAGGACGTAAATAAGATAGGTTACCTAATTCACCAAAATGCATCTTGATAGCTACAAACTTACCATCCATATCAATATCAGTGATTCCTGCTTTTTTGATTAAACGCTGTAACTTTTCAGTTAAACTTACACCAACACGTGTACGAAAGTCTGTAAAATATACTTTTGATTTCTCCATAAACATATCCTCCATAATACTATTTTAACCCTAAAGTAAAGTTCATAGTCAACTAAAAAAGAGTAGACAAGCTACTCTTCTGTTAAACAATCTGAATCAATAATCTGGAAGTTTGCACGATGAATATAAAGTGCTTTACCATCAATCATGAGTTTAGTCATCTTAGGAAGGTTTTCAGGAATTTCCCAATATACATCATCACCCTGATATGCCTTAATAGGCTGACCTAATTGAGACTTAACGACTACGACTCTTCTTTTACCAAATAAGTTCTTATACTTATTTAAGTAATTTGCGATAGCTGTATTGGCTGTGATTCCGTCTGCAGTACTATTGATATGCTTCTTAGTAAAGTCTACTTCTGCATCTAATCCCTTCTGTTCAAAGATACATGTATCTCCACAGCTTTCTATTTCATTCCCATCAATTGTGATAGTAATGACTGAAGAAAGACTATATGTTTCTTTTACACTGCCATCAGAATTATATGATGATTCTTTTACTTTATTACCAGTGATTTTGATCTTCTGACCTTTTGTTTCAAATACTTTATTACCATAATTATCATATGTATCAATTGTATAGCCATTCCCAATTAAACTACCTTTAATGTCATTGAGCTTAGACTTGAAATAAGAACATCCACATAATGATAAACATACTAAAGTAACTGTGAAAATCTTCATTATTCTTTTCATTTTATTCACCTACATTCTTAATCACATTTACATCATTCATTTCAATATAACGAATATGAATTGTTTCACCTGCTTTTAAGAAAGCAAGTGCGTTTTCATTTTCTGAAGTAATAACTGCTTTGTATTTCTTACCTTCTGTATCCACGATAAATAGCTTAGATTTACCATCTACATTAAGAATTTGTACATTTACGATTGTGATATCCTTCTTCTTAGTTTCTGCATCAGACTCTTCTGTAATTGTCTGAGAAGAAAGGAAACTCTTCTTAAGGAGTTCTAGATTCTTAACTGAATCTGCAGAATAAACAGAGACCTTCTGATAGTCTTTCGCATCTACCATCGCATACTGTTTAATAAGTCCTCCACTATCTTTAAGTGAAATCAAATAAACAGGATGACCACCTACATTCACTAACAATGGGAATGTGGCATCATAACCATAGTTCTTTACTTCACCTTCTGCAGATTTCATTGCGGCTTTTTCATTTGCCCCAGAACAAGAGAAACGTAAAGTTTGATGAGTACGTAAATTAGATAATACAAAGCCTAAGTTAGATGAATCTTTATTGGCTGAAGTAATGCCACTATAGATCCAGATATCGCCATCTTTTTCTAAATAGTTATAACCTTCAGATGTGACTGTCACATTCTTCTGTCCTAAGACTGAGTTAAAGAATCCATCCTGTAAGCTTCCGTTTTCATCTATTTCAGTCATAATGAGTTCTTCTGGATATACACGATCCACCCATTTAGGTACTTTGTCTTTATCATATTTCTTAGATTTACCAGTAATAGGATCAAAGAGAACAGCACCAGTCACCTTCTTCTTATTGCTTACACCAAAGTAAGTATATGTTGTACATACATACCAAGGATGTCCTTTTTCATCTACTTCAAATGAAGGAGAACCAAAGATGGATGTAGGGTAAGATAATTGTAGTTTACGATTTAAATTATGATTAAGAATGGCAGAAGGTACATATTTCATACCATCCAAACCTAAATCCTTTAACTTAACGATTTCTGCCTTACCATTAGTAGAATTCACTGTAATATAAGCAGGAATACCATTCTTACTATTAGTAAGATATTTAAAGAAACTTGCATATTCAAGTGGAGTGACACGATAGACACTATTCTTATAAGAAATCTGTGTATAATCATCACTTACTTCAAACTGAGAGACATATTCTGGAATCTCCCCCATGACCTTGTCTCCAAGCTTTACAGTACTCTTACGGTCAATAATAGGTGTCTTAGAGAAATCTACTTCATGTAATGTCTTATTATTGAACTTTACATTTTCTACTTCTATACGACTTGCATAACGTGATGCGTGGAAGATCTTACTTGTGAATAAATCAGTCACTAAAACACCTGCCACAATCAATGCTACTGCAGCACCTAAATAACCTACCTTTTCAGGTTTAAATCTCTTACCAAGTAATGTGCTATAAGAAGTAGAAGCACCATAAATACATAATGCGACAACAATAAATATCCAGAATTCTATCGCATGAATATTTAATGCTGGTGTATAAAAATAATAAATAATTAATACAAGAATAATAGACACCAACATAGACTTAAATTCTATTTTTTTCATATATATTTTTCCCCCTTGGAAATATCATTCACTTAATGTTGTGATTCTATAAGTCATCTTTTTATTAAGTGAAAGCACTGGTGTATCTTTAAAGTAAACTCTATCTGAAAAGACAAGTTCTCCACCATTTATAAATACTTCTACACTACTAGAATCAATCAATAGCTTCATAGACTGATATTCTTTAATAGTCCCTACACGTTCTGTCTGATTCATTACAGTTACTTTATGATTATTTACTGTAAGTGTATAGAGATTACTTAGATTGAGAAATAAACCATCATAAATATCTAAATCTATTTCTACCTGCTTAGATGGAAGTAAATAGTCAGTGACCTCTACTTTTTTAGACTCACATCTTAATAATGCAAGTTCTTCTACTGGCATCATATAGAGATGATTATCATGAATAGTAAGTTCTCTAGGGAAAGTCATAGCCCCTGACCATCCTTCTTCTTTTTCAGGGAATTCACTATGCCACATATCCATCCAAGCCATAAGTATACGTCTACCATCTGGTGCAAGCATTGTAGCCGCTGCATAGAAATCATGTCCATGATCAAGTTCAACAAAAGAATCTCTGATTTTATAGCCTGTCTGATGGTAGTTTCTGTATTTTTCACCATCTTCTTTAATACCTTGTGGTGACATCAATAATACATTCACTCCATTGAGTCTAAATAAATCAGGACATTCCCACATCTTACCTTCATGATCAATTGTAGAAGCATGCCCATATTCACCTAAATAGTCCCAATTGATTAAACCATCTGATTGATATATGAGTACATGTCCTCTTCCATCTTCCTTCTGACCACCAATAATCATCTTAAAATGATCATCTTCTCGCCATACTTTAGGATCACGGAAATGAATCGTATTATCTAGAGGTGGATGAGCAATAACTGGATTATTTTCATATTTTTGAAAGTGAATCCCATCTTCACTCCAGGCAATATTCACATTCTGATGAAGTGTGATATGTTCAGGATCATCATAAATATTACCTGTATAGATTAAATATAAACGATTGTTGTATTCTATTGCACTTCCTGAGAAACAACCATGAAGGTCTTCTTTATCCCCTGGAGTTAAGGCAATAGGTAAGTTCTCCCAGTGAACCAAATCCTTACTTCTTACATGACCCCAATGCATAGGTCCCCATACAGGTTCATCTGGGTAGTATTGATAGAATAAATGATAATATCCCTGGAAATAAGAAAATCCATTTGGATCATTGATCCAGCCATGTTCAGGACATACATGGTATTTTAAACGATAGCTCATACTACTCTCCTTTGTGCTGATTAAGATGTAATGTGAATGTATTAATATCTCCTCTATAACGGGCAATAGAATATTCTATTAGATTCTTTTGTGTATCATAACCAATAGAGCGGAAATAGAATAGTGGGTCTCCTTCATCTATATCCAGCATATCCGCAATAGTATCATCTGCGAGAGCTATTTCTAATGTACGATCAATTGTATCAATACTATGTCCCTGTTTCTCAAAAACATCATAGAGCCTAATATGCGTAAAGTCGATATCGAGTAAACCCGGAAATAAAGAAACAGGAATATAGGTTGTAATAAAGACATTGGGATTATGATCTGTATAACGTAAACGAACAAGCTTATAGACTAAATCTTTTTCATGAATCTGTAGAGATTTCGCAATCTCTTTAGATGCTTCTTCCATTTTAAATGTAATCACCTGTGTTTTAGATACAACACCGTGTCTTTTCATCTGTGTATCAAAGCTTGATATTGATTGGGTAAAATCTTGAATGACTTTAGGTGCACATACAATCGTACCACGTTTCTTTTTCTTTTCTAAATAGCCTGCATCTACTAAGATTTGTACAGCTTTTCTAATCGTTGGTCGACTAACACTATACATATCAGAAAGTTCATGTTCTGTAGGAATAATGGTTCCTTCTGAATATTCACCCGATGTAATTTTATCTAATAAGTCTTTCTTTACATCTAAATATAAAGCGGTCATAACGTTTCCTCCCCCATATATATACTATTTTATCACATAAAAAACACAAGCGATACATTTACATAATGTTGACATATTAATGTCATAATGTTAGTATATATGTAAAGGAGAGATGATTATGAAAGAATATACTATTGATGAATTAGCACAGATGATTGATCATACTAATCTTCATACTGATGCTTCTAGTAAAGATATGGAAAAACTATGTAATGAGGCAAAGGATTATCATTTTAAAATGGTTGCAATCAATCAGGTACAGTCTCATTTATGTGCAGAACTACTAAAGGGTACTGATATTCATGTAGGAGCTGCCATCTCATTTCCATTAGGACAAACTACTATTGCCTCTAAAGTATTTGATACAAATAATGCGATTGAAGAAGGTGCTACAGAGATTGATTATGTGATTAATCAAACAGAAGTTAAGAATAAGAACTGGGATTATATTAAAGATGAAATGACACAGATTGTAGATGCATGTCATGCCCACAATATTCCTTGTAAAGTCATCTTTGAAAACTGTTATCTTACAGATGAAGAAAAAATTATGTTATGTGAAATTGCGAAAGAGGTTAAACCTGATTTTATTAAAACATCTACTGGTTTTGGAACAGGTGGTGCAACATTTGAAGATGTTGCATTAATGAAAAAACATGTGGGTGATGAAGTAGAAGTAAAAGCTGCAGGTGGTATTAGAGATGCAGATACTTTTATTAAGATGATTCAAAATGGAGCAACACGTATTGGTACGAGTGCAGGAGTCTCTATTATTGAAGAATTAAAGAAAAAAGCTGTAGACGGTATTATTAAGATTTAAAAAGGTCATAAGACCTTTTTTTCGTATATAATAGTGTAAAGGAGGGTTTTCTTATGGGATTCCAAATTTTTAATTTTGAAGATAATAGTAATGTTTCTGTAGTAAGTCGTAAAGGGATTTTTAAAGTCATTCAATATGATAAGGATTTAAGCTGTACTGCAGAGGATGCACAAACTAAGTTCTATATGAGTCAGATGAATGTAAAGAAAAGACAACTAATGATTACTTTAAATGATGAAAGTGTCAATATACAGCCAGGGGCAATGCAATGGTATGTGGGTGATGTACATCAGACAACAGGTTTAAAGGGTATTGGAGATACAATTAAAAAGTTCTTTAATGCGCAGGTCACTGGTGAATCCACTATTAAACCACAATATGTTGGTACAGGTGTAATAGTCACAGAACCAAGTTATAAACATTATATTATTGAAGATCTAGATGATTGGAATGGAGCGATGTGTGTAGAGGATGGTTTATATTGTGCATCTGAAACCAAAGTCAGCTTAAGTGCATCTATGATTAAAAGTGTATCAGGACAAACTATTGGTGAAGAAGGATTATTTAATCTATGTCTAAAAGGTTCTGGTAAAGTAGTCTTAGAATGTGATGTACCACAAGAAGAACTTATCACAATAGATTTACATAACGATACGTTAAAGATTGACGGTTCATTCGCCATTGCCTGGAGTGAAAACCTTGACTTTACAGTAGAAAGAAGCGGTAAAACACTCATTGGTTCAGCTATGAGTGGTGAAGGTTTAGTCAATGTTTATCGCGGTACAGGAAGAGTATTAATCAAACCACAGATTTAAAAACATCCACTACTCGTGGATGTTTTCATTATGTGCATAATCTTCTATAAGATATTCTGAAAGCAACATATAGATATCTCTCATACAGTTCTTTGGCACTCGAGATATATTCATTACCTTCATCTCTTTACCATATAAAATATAATTCGCATCTGTACAATAGATTTCTACTAGTCTTGCAAGAGTAGTTGAAGATGGTACACATGCATCATTTTCATACTTTCCTATAGTTGTACGATCTAAATCAATACGTCTTGCCACTTCTTCCTGTGAATATCCTATTTTATTTCTTGCTTCTCTTAATCTCTCTCCCATTGACATATCTATTTACCTCTATGTCTTAAGCATAGAAATAAATATGAGCGTATGGCGCTCATGAGCGTAAAATTCTCATTTTCCTATCTTTCATGACATTATTTTCCGTTTCATGATATATGTTATGTCATATAGTGAGTTATTCATGTATTGTGTTCACGGAAGCTATAACAGTGTGTTTACACGCTCAAGGACTATTAATAGTCCTTTTTTTATTTAATAGGTGGTGAGATCTCATGATTATTTCTATAGTACATTCAAATTCTCATATAATAAAAAGAATAACCAATATACTTGATTATCATCTACATCATCCTTATACAATATCTAACACTCTTATTCCTGCAGATTTGTATTTTACTGATACACTTGAAGATATACCAAGAATAAGAAATATAAATAAAAAGGCTTTTATTGTGATAGTTACCAATCACCCATTAGGTCCTGAAACTGTCATCTATCAGCCTTTTTACTATATATTTGAAGATAGTCTAGAAAAAGATATTCCTTTCATATTATTCACATTCTTTCATTCCCGTGATTATTATCATTTCAAATATAATTACCAGGATATTTCTATTCCTATTAATCATATTATCTACATACATACACATGAACATCTCACTACAATATATACAAAAGAAAAGAACTATCATCTTTATAAACCTTTAAAGGTGATATTAAACGAGATTGGTTCTAAACAGATTGTACAAATTAATAAGAATACATGTGTAAATACACGTTATATTACTAAAATTAATCAATTAGATATCTATCTCAATCTAGAGATATTTAAGCTAAGCTATAAATATAAAAATAAATTTTATGAAGCATTAAAAAAGAAGTCCGAAGACTTCTAAATAATCTGGAAAATATAGAATTTTAAGTAAGATGTTTCTTCCATAGTCCAAAGAATTGGATGATCCGCATTCTGTTGAGTCACTGATACCTGTTTTAGAGTCACTCCACATTCTTTTGCGGATTCTCTTAACATCTGTTCAAAGAGTGCAGTTTCCATAAAACGTGAACAGCTGCATGTAATTAAATATCCACCCTGTCTTAAAAGCTTCATAGCTTTCATATTAATATTCTTATAGCCATTATAAGCATGGTTGACAGTTCTTCTTGATTTAGTAAATGCAGGTGGATCTAAGACAATGATATCATACTGTCCCTGATGACATTTATCTAAGTAATCAAAGACATCATCCTGTACAAAAGACATTCTTTCTTCTAAATGGTTCATCTTAGCATTCGCAAGACCTTGATCTAAAGCTGTCTGAGAAACATCTACAGCAGTGACATGTTTTGCGCCTCCAATTGCAGCATTTAATGCGAAACCACCTGTATGACTAAAACAGTCTAATACTGTCTTACCTGCAGACATGTTTCTAAGTAATACTCTATTAGATTTCTGATCTAAGAAGTAACCAGTCTTCTGACCATTTTCTACATCTACATTAAGTTTTAAACCATTTTCATTAATAACTGTTGTAGTAGGTAATGTGCTTGGTTTCCAGAATCCTTTATAGAGTTCTAAACCTTCCTTCGCACGTACTTTAACATCATTTCTTTCATAGATGGCAGATACATTCTGACCATCTTCTTTTAATACTTCTAATAATAATTCATAAATCATATCCTTGATTAAATCTAAACCATAGGATGTAATCTGAGTCACAATGATTTCATTATAACGGTCTGCAGTTAAGCCTGATAAGCTATCAGCTTCACCAAATACAAGTCGACAATTAGTTAAGTTATCTTTTTCTACTGTCTTTCTAAAATCATAGGCAAACTGAATTCTCTTTTTAAAGAATTCTCTATCAATCACTTCATTTTGATCCTTAGTCAAGATACGTACTGTAATATGACTTTCTTTAGAAAGAAAACCTGTACCTAAATAACGTCCTTTAGTTGTCATAATATCTACTAAAGACCCATTCTCAATAGAATCATCTAGACTACCTAGATTATTCTTATACATCCACATCTGCCCTTTATCGAGCCATTTTTCTCCTTCAGGAGTAATAATAATACTTGGATAATTTCTTTTCATTTTCTACACCTCGTAAATAAAATAAAGTATATACGAAATAAAATCAACAATCGAGTAGGAGAAAATAATTAAAATTATTTTCGTCCTCTCACACCACCGGGCAA
>NZ_QTUM01000048.1:18736-19899 GCF_003435615.1 Catenibacterium sp. AM22-6LB | reverse complement strand
TTGCGAATTATGCTGCAAAACAAAAGCACCGTTATGGTGCTAATGTTTGATTATTTTTGGGACATTATCAATTTCGGTTGACACAAAAATATTGTAAGCGTTGACATTTATTTTACGTTTATTTCAGGACTTATTTCGGTTCTATCTATGGAGGAAATTAATCGTACTCCTGCAATACTTTTAACTAGAACTATAGACAAAGACCACTGCATCAGATTCCAGAGTAAATACTATTTTCCAGTAACTGAAAACGGTGACAGAAGATACTTTGCAAGAAAGACTGACTGCATGGTCATTGAGTCATTTGATCGACAGTTTCTGGCAAATATCGCTGATAAGCTTTATCTAATGGAAGAAGTACCCAAACATGAACTAGTATCAAAGGAATTTGATGTTCCTAAGGAAGCACCTAAGAAAGAAAAGAAAAAGTATATTCCTCCAATGAATCATCCATGGAGAAAAGACAGCTTTGCGAATTATGCTGCAAAACAAAAGCACCGTTGTGGTGCTCATGTTTGATTATCATTAAAATTTAGGAAACACCTAATTATTTTAAATCACCTTTATTTATTGCTCGTTACAGTCCCCTTTTTCATTGTTTTCTGCATAAGTTCTTTCTATTATAACTATTTCATTTCAAAAAGTATTATCAGCAATATTGTTAAACCAATATGTAATCCAAACCAACCAAACCAAGCTATTCCAAATGTACTAGATAACCACACACAAACAAAATATCCTATAACAGCGACTACAGGTGTATATTTCCATTCTTTATATACAAGATAACTTAAAAACAAATAAAATAATGTAATAAAAATATTTGTATAATCATCATCAATATTGCTTAGTAATACTGAAAAATTAATAATATTAAATATTAAAAGTACAAAAGATAATAATAATCGTCTGATTTTCAACATATAAGTTTACTCCCTTTACCAAAATAATTGCGGATATATTGCTCTGCTTTGTGTGTCATCTATAATTTCAATTGCTTTTATATCTGAAAATGTATTTTTTATCTGTATTAAATTCTCATAAGTGTTTTTCTTATCAGTTTCCACAAAGCAAATTGATAAAATTCCCTTTTTAAAATTATTCGCTAAGTTCAAGAAAAATGTTGCTACTAGATCATCAAATTTAGGTTAACATCAGATTTT
>NZ_QTUM01000048.1:0-18726 GCF_003435615.1 Catenibacterium sp. AM22-6LB | reverse complement strand
CATCAGATTTTCTACTTCATATGAAACTGGAAAAGTAAACATTGAAGAGAAATGGCATCTGTGATTCTTAGAATGATTGTGGACACAGATATCTTCAGTATCAAAATGATAAGAGCTATACCTATGCCCACTTCAATTAAGGAAGCATATTACAAGTATTGTTATGGGATTTTTTTGAATAAGTTAACGTAAAGCAACAATTTACTTAAAAAAGCGAAATTATTTAATAAATTTATTATGATTGAAAAAATGCTTTATACTTTCTCTCTTTTAAATGTGCTTTTATTATTAATCAATCATATTTATATTTCTAATCTTATTATAATTTTTTTGGAAAATGAATAGTGCTTTTGTATATAATGCACATATTTTGATGATGAATTCATATTAAATCATAATGAATTCATAATGCCTAAAGTGGAATTTAACTTTTCACTTTAGATTTATGATTTTTATGCAAAAAGTGCTTGCATACCCTAAATCTATATGGTATATTAAGTAGGCAGTCCGATGCAGACATACTCAAGAGGCTGAAGAGGCTCCCCTGCTAAGGGAGTAGGTGGGGTAACCTGCGCGAGGGTTCAAATCCCTCTGTCTGCGCCATTGCAAATGGTCTGGTAGTTCAGTTGGTTTAGAATGCCGCCCTGTCACGGCGGAGGTCGCGGGTTCGAGCCCCGTCCAGACCGCCATTTGTAATTTAACACTTCTTCGAAAGTGTTTTTTATTTATATATACTTTAAATGCCAGACATTGTCTGGCATTTTTGTTTAGAATAAGATGACTAATAACGCAAATATGTTGTTTGTCATATGTGTAAGAATAGAAGCCCAGATATTATCTGTACTTTCATAAATATACGCAAAGACGAGTCCTGAGAAAGCATATGGTATCATCTGTACCATTTCAAAGATATTACCTGCAAAGACTGAATTCATAACATGAATAAAGCCAAATAAGAAGGCAGAGACCACATAAGCTAAGAATCTGTTATATTTACGTAAACCAGTAAAAACAACACCTCTGAAAATTAATTCTTCTCCTATTGGTGCTAAGAAACCTGTCACAAAGAACATGATAGCAGGAATACTTTTAGTGAGTGATTCTACCTGCTGCTGATTCACACTTGATGATTGATCCACAAACAGTTTAACTATACTGCTTCCAATCGCATTAGCACATATATTAAGGAAGAATCCTAGAAAACATCCTGCAACAATAATAGATAGCTTATTATTCATGAAATCCTTCCATTGACGTTTGATGAACTTTCTTAAGATGATTACTGCAACAAGTGCAGTAATCAAATCTACCACAAAATTCAACCAAATATTCGCATTTATTGAAGTGATTGAAAGGTTAAATGTTAAGATTGTCCACTTTACAATCGCACTACCAATATAACTATTACAATAAAAGAATAAAGGAAGTAGAATCAGACATCCAAGTACTAATTCCTGACCTGAAAGTCTTCTAGTAAAACGATCAATTTTTTGTCTCATTAGATTCTCCCTTCATCATAGAACTTATAAGCAATTTCTTTATAAAATAATGCCTGTACAGTAATATAAGCAGGCTGATATGTATAAGCCGCTACTGCTGCGCTTAAAATTGAACCAATCAATCCTGCAATACCATTATCACCAAATACGCCACCAATCATACCACTAATGATGGCACATAGAAGAATCCATCCAATAAATGAAAGATTGATTAATAATAAATCCGCGCAATGACCTTTCATTAATGTGAATGATTCCTTAAGCGCCCCAAAGCCTTTAATACCATATTCCTGATGTAGGTATGTCATCGCAAACATACGTAAATTAACCCAGATCATTACAAATGCGAAGGCAAAGAGCAACACAAACAATAATATCGCGCTTAGTGCTGATAGACCTGAAACAACACCCGTAATAGGTGAAACTCTATAAGGATCACTTAATAGCGCAAATAAGCCACCAAAAGAACCAAGAGAGCATACCACAATAAATGCTACAAAAATGGATATTATAACGAAGTTTACAAGTACTTTTACAAGATAAGTTGGTACGTATTCAATCCAGTTAACTAGACCATAAACACCATCATTATCGGATAATTCTTGTTCACGATCAGTAACAACTTTAAGCCCTGCAACAACATGTCCTTGTTCTACTGCCAGTATTAACGCTGAAACAATCAAATAAATGATATACATTACCCCATTACCTGAATCAAGTAAGCTAGGGAATGCTGAAATAACACCTATGATCAAGCAGATACGTGATAAACTTGCTTTGTTGACGCGTGCAATTTCTCTTGCACGTTGTTTAATCATTGAAGTATTCATAATTAATCCTCCTTGATTAATTGTTCTATGAATAAGATGATACGTTCTACATTCTTTCCATCCTGATATTTAAAGAACTTATTCTTAAATGCTTTAATATCATAATGTTTATTAGAATGTATTGCATCTACTAATTCATCTTCATTATAACATAATGGACCAGGCATTTCCTTCTTATAGTCTACAAAACATCCTAAATGACGCATATATTCCTTTAAATCAGGCACATAGAAATACAACGGCTTATCTAGAATAGAATAATCAAAGATAATAGAAGAAAAATCAGAAATAAGCGCATCACTTACAATAAATAAATCGTAAGTATTCTCATGATTCATATTAAGTATACGTTCATTTTCTTCAATCGGAATATTATGCATAAGTGGATGATATTTATAAAGTAGAACTGTATCTTCATCTAGCAAAGACATAAGCTTCTTTGAATCAAAATCAACTGCTTTAAATCCTTTATAAATATTTCCTCTAAATGTAGGTGCATAAAGTAATATCTTCTTATTTTTTAATTTTGGATACTTGAGATAAAAGTTCTTTTTTGCTTCTTCTTTATATGTTTCATCAAATAAATGATCGACACGTGGCATACCTGTTACAAGTACGTTGTTTTTATCTACAGAGAAAGCAAGAGAATAAGGTTCTACCCAATAATCACTATTCGCAATAACATAGTCATAGTTATTAATAGGATATTGTCTTTTAATCGCATTTCCAAACTTCTTAATAGCTCCTGTGGCATGCCATACTTCAATGACCTTAACACCTTGTCTCTTATAATGAGAGACTACATAGTTATTGTCATTAATGAGTACGATATGGGATGTATTAATCACAATAATTTGTTTAATGCAGTTAAGGAGATATAAGAAATCATTCCATACTGATTTTTTATCATAATGAATGAGTACTTTCTTAATAGAATAATGAGATGCATCAAGATGATTATAGATATCTAAGAAATCATCTCTTAAAACATTGTCTTCTAATGAAACAAATGCAATTTGATTCTTTTTAATAGGAATAAGTGATACAAAGATGTTCACAAATGAAAGAATGATGTTTAATACAATTTTCTTAAGCCCCATGCTGTTCACCTAATAGTATATCAATGACACGTTTGCTGGCCTGTCCGTCTTCATGATTATTAAAACGTTCATTGAAGCCTTTTAAACGGTCATAATCAAAATCATGTATATGAATCTTCTCAAGTAGTGTATCTTCATTTTCTACCACTTCTCCAGGAAGATCTTTATAAATATCTAAATAGAATCCTCTTAATTCATCACGATAGTTTTCTAAATCATACATATAGAAATAGATTGGTCTTTTTAATATTGCATAATCAAAGAAGACACTTGAGTAATCTGTCACTAACGCATCTGCAATTAAGTATAAGTCTGCAATATCTTCCTGAGGATCTACATAATAAACGAAGTCTTTCACTTCATCTAAGTTAAAATCATTCACAATCAAATAATGAGGTTTAAATACAACAATATATTCATCCCCTAATACTTCCTGCCATTTTTTGAAGTTAACTTCTAATTTGAATGTATAACCCTTCATATTAAATGAGTTATCACGCCATGTAGGTGCATAGAGTAAGATCTTTTTATCGTGAGGAAGATGCATTCTATTTTTAATAGTTTCTACATCTTCTTTTGTATAGTTAGATAATATATCATTTCTCGGGTAGCCTGTTTCAATCAGTCTTTCCTTATTGATTCTAAAAGATGTCTGGAAAACTTCTGTTGTAAAGGCACTCGGAGAAATCATATAGTTGTATTTAGAGACATCATTATCATAAGTTGCTCGCATTTCTTCTATAGACATGCCAGAACGATAGAATGTTGTCCCTTCTGGTACCTCAATATCATGAGCAAGCTTCTTTAAAGGTGTACCATGCCAAGTTTGTAAATAGACCTGGTTATCCTTCTTTAATACATATTTAGGAAGCTTACAGTTAGAAATCCAATACTTGCTTCTTGCAAGATAGAAGAAATAAGGAATACTGAAGTATTCTATAATCTTAGCATTAGGAATAGTGAGATTCTTTTCTTTATGATGCTTGATTGCATAGATACAGCGATATGAGGCATATTCTTTATGATCACTGATATATTGGTGTAATGCCTTAGGATTATCTGTATAGCCACGACCATGGAAAGATATAAATAAGATTGTATGATCATCACACGGTATGAAGCGATAAACAATTCGATATAATAAACGAATCATTTTACCTAGTATTTTCTTAATAAATTTCATGATGATTTCTCCTTTGTTAGGGTCTATTATAGTGAGAATGACTGTCCTAGTCAATCAAACTGATACAAAGAAAAAGCTCCCTGTAAAGGAAAGCTAATTCTTTTCAAATACTGTTTCAACAACTCTCTGCGAAGAATGACCATCTTCCCAGCCACAGAACTTGTCATAGAACTTTACATAGCGGTCTGCATATTTTTCAGTGATTTCATCCATATGCTTGATTGTGTCAATGACTTCGTCTGTTGTGAATACAAGTGGGCCTGGAAGTTCTTCTTCCATATTGATATAGAAGCCTCTTAATACATCACGATATTTATCTAAGTCATATGTATAGAATAACATTGGACGTTTGAGGTTCGCAAAATCAAAGAATACACTTGAATAGTCAGTAATAAGAATATCACTCATCAAATAGATTTCAGTAATATCATCATACTTACTTAAATTAAACGCAAAACCATCTAAACCAGTTAAATCAAGTACATCCGCAATATAATAATGTGTTCTTAGGATAATGACATATTCATCACCTAATTCTTTTCTCATCTGTTCAAGATTCAATTTTAACTGGAACTTATAAGCACCATTGCCATAATATTCATCATCTCTCCATGTAGGAGCATAGAGAATAACTTTCTTGTCTAGTGGTATACCAACCTTTTTCTTTAATTCTTTCGCAATTTCTTCTTTATGAGGATCAGAGAGTAAGTCATTTCTAGGATAACCTGTATCTAACATCGTATCTCCTTCATCCTTATACATAAAGCAGCTCTTGAATATTTCACTAGAAAATGCATTAGGTGCAATGAGATAATCCCATTCCTGTTTCTGACGATAGAACTGAGCCTTATATGTAGGAGAAGCTGCAGTCACTTCTTCCTGGTCAAAGGCTAGACGTTTAAGTGGTGTGCCATGCCATGTTTCTAGGAAGACCTGTCCTTCTCTTTTACGATACCATAATGGCTGTCTTGTATTAAATACGAAGTATTTACATACAGCAAGATAGTAAGCATATTTACGTGTCATACGTTTAACGACTGTTCCACCATATGGGAGTTTTGTCTTCGTGTCATTAAGTACCCAGACAAATTCATATTGTCCAGGGAAGTTCTTAGCCAAATATTCATAAATATATTTAGGTGAATCTGCATAACTTGCCCCACGGAATGTTTCAAACATAATAAGATTTTTCTGAATAGGTTCATTCTTATATTTATGTCTATATAAGTACTTATTCATTTCATTCTTATTCTTAAAGATTTTCTTGGCTTTAACACCAGCTAAGTGAGCTGCAATGATTTTTTGTGCTTTCTTTAAGTCATGATTCATACATGCTTTAGAAAGACTGCGACGATAAAGTGATTTCTTTAATAGTTCTGGTTCAATACGAGTTAGAACTTTGGCCATTGTATCAAAACGTGTTGTTCTCCATTTATCATCTTCACTTCTTCTGACCTTTTTAGCAAAGAAACTAGTAAAGTAGTTAGCCATCTTCGCATTAATATAATAATGAATAGATGGATAATCCTTAGAAATCTCTAAGCAATAGTTATGTGCTTCAATAAATTCATCAAAACGACCATCAGGATCCTTAATCTGGGATAAAGCAGGACGATTGATTGGGTCATTATGTTTACGTTTAACTAGAATAGCATCTTCCACAAAAGAAACATCATTTGTATATTTTAATAGTTCAACTACAAATGGTGCATCTGTATACCAGAAGAATTCTTCTTTAAAAGAAATATGATTCTCTTCAATAAGTGAACGTTTAATAAGAAGATTTAAGCATGATACATTTCTTAATGCATGTCTTGTACGAATAAGAAGATCAATCTTAAACTGTTCTGGTTCACTGTCATAAACATGTTCTTCTTGTTTTCTTTCCACTTTTTCAAGACGATCATGATCTTTATCCTTTAAGTTTCTTTCGATATTTGTTTCATCGCTCATTGTTTCATAAACCTTTTTCTTGAACCATGAAACCATTCTTTTACCAGCAACAACTTGATTATTAGATTTTTTTGCTTCTTCCATTAAAGCATTTAGACAGTTAGGCAATACATAGTCGTCACTATCTAAGAAATAAACATAATCTCCCTTAGCAAGATTAAGACCCATATTTCTCTTTTTACCTACTGTTGCTTCACCAGATTCAATAAGAGTAATAGGTAAATCATATTTGTGGATCTTATCCTTTACATATTCAATAGCATCTACTACTAAAAGGACTTCATAATCAGTCAAATTCTGATTCTTGATGCTTTCTAAACAGTCATATAAATAATGTATATAACGATTAAATGGTATGATAATTGATAATTTCATAACTTTACTTCCTTTCTCTATTTAAAAGGGCAGGTTCCCCTGCCCTTTGTTTATCTAGTCTTAATAGCAGCAAAGAGCTTATCACCTAGTGTACGATGAGAATTAGGAATCACACGCTTTGCGAATTTCTCATCACGTACTTTCCTTTTCTCTTTTGCGGATAAATGATTGTAGTACTCTACATAGTCAGCATAATGATCACATACTTCATCAATATCTCCATATTCACGAAGCATACCACCTTCAATCCACATAGCACTATCACAAAATGATCTTACCTGTCTTAAGTTATGTGAAATAAAGATAATTGTTTTACCTTGTTCTTTTAATTCAGTCATCTTATTCAGACATTTTTCAGCAAAACCTTTATCACCGACACTTAATGCTTCATCGACAATCATGATATCTGGATCAAGACAAAGGTTAATTGAGAAACCAAGTCTTGATTTCATACCTGATGAATATTTCTTTACAGGCTGGTAGAGGAAATCACCAATTTCTGCGAAATTAATAACACCTTCTTTAATCTCTTCAATACGCTTTTTAGAAAGACCTAATAAAGCACCTTTTAATTCAATATTCTCCAGTCCTGTCAACTGTGCATTTAATCCAGTATTAATAGCAATCAAAGCCTGTGTCCCATTTACAATGATTTCACCTTCATCAGGATCACAGATTCCTGCAAGAATGATGGACATAGTTGATTTACCAGAACCATTTGTTCCTAGAATACCTACAACCTGTCCTTTCTTGATTTCAAAGTTTAAATCCTTGAGGGCATAAAACTTGACATCGCTTTTTTTCTCTTTAGATCTTAGTTCATATATTTTAGAAGCATGACGTGCTTCAATTGCGATATTTGAATCCATAATCCCTCCTAAATAAAGTCTACAAACTTAGATTTGAATTTATACATAATACAGCTTCCAAATATAAATAAGAAAACCGTAATAGCCCAGAAACAGAAAGCAGAATATTTATAATACATAATTCCACGATGATAGAAGAAACAGTCACGATAGCCCTGAACAATATAATAAATAGGGTTAGTTAACATGATTCTCTGTAGAATAGATGGAAGGCTCTTTACATTCCATAGGATTGGAGTCATGTATAATAATAAACGCATAATAGCAAGCACTAACTTTCTTGTATCACGTGCAAGCATATTGAGAACAGATGTTGTCATTGATAAAGAAATAGAGAAGACAACACCACAGAAACAATAATAAATAAGTCCTATCCAATGTAATGATGGATAATAACCAGCAAAACAGAATAGTATTGTCAATATACACATCAAGCAGAAGTGGTCAAATAGTTTAGATAATACCACTGTTGCTGGAAGGACACTGACTGGGAATTTCATTTTAGTAATAATATTTATTTTAGAGAAGATAGCATTACATCCTGCAGTAATACATGGAGAAATAAAGAACCATACAACCATACCTCCAAGCATCCACCAGATATATTCAATACCATCTACTGACTTACGATTTAATACTAATCCAAATACAAACCAATATGTTAATACTTGAATAATTGGATTCGCAAAGTTCCAGAATAAACCTAACTTTGAATCACGCATGTCAGCTAGTACTTCATATTTCGAAATAGAATAAATACGAAATAAGTTCTCGCTGTTTTCTTTGATTACATATTTTACAGCCTCTAACACGTTGGATCCTCCTTAATAATCTATCTTAATATTTATACAGCATTATACTTCAAAAAGCAATATTAGCCTTTTTTATTATACTTTATTTATACGTAAAAAAAAAGGAGGGATATCCCCTCCTAGATGAATTATTTAGTCATCCAGCTTTCATCATGTGGATCAACTTTCCATGCTTTAAGCTTTTCTAATGCTTCTTCTTTAATGTAGTTATGTTCTACAGCAACAGGAAGAAGAGCATCATAGTTAGATAAAGTTACGAAATGACAATCCTTATCTGCGAAGTTCTTGATAGAATCCTTTAAACCATAAGTGAAGATAGCAACTAGTCCTAATACTTCACAGCCAGCTTCTCTTAATGCATCTACTACTTCTAAAGAAGATCCACCAGTGGAAATTAAGTCTTCTACTACTACAACCTTCATACCTTCTCTTACAGCACCTTCAATACGGTTCTGACGTCCATGAGACTTATTTGAACCACGTACATATCCCATTGGTTTATTTAAGATATCAGCCACTAATGCAGCATGTGCAATACCAGCAGTTGAAGTACCCATTAATACTTCACAATCAGGATAGTTTTCCTGTACTAATTCAGCTAAACCTTTTTCGATATCATTTCTTACTTTTGGATAAGATAAAGTTAATCTATTATCACAATAGATTGGTGATTTAATACCTGAAGCCCAAGTAAATGGTTCATCAGGGCTTAAGAATACAGCCTTGATACTTAATAAATCTTTCGCAATTAATTCTTCTCTACTCATTATTATTCTCCTTGAAATTGATTAAATACTTCTTTATAAGCAGCTACTGGATCAGCTGCCTTAGTAATTGTACGACCTACTACAATATAGCTAGAAGTCATATCTTTAGCCATAGCTGGTGTAGTCACACGCTTCTGGTCATCTTTAGCATCACTTGCAAGTCTGATACCTGGAGTTACTGTTAAGAAATCTGCTCCTACTGCATCATGAATACCTTTAGATTCTAATGGTGAGCATACAACACCATCAAGTCCTGCTTCTTTCGCATTCTTAGCCCATCTGATTGCGACATCCTGAATAGGTTCATGAATACCTAATTCATCATCTAATACTTCCTGACTTAAAGAAGTAAGACATGTAACTGCAATACACAAAGGACGATCCTTGCCCTTTTCTTCTTCTAAACCTTCAATTGCAGCCTGCATCATAGCCTTAGAGCCTGAAGCATGAACATTAACGATATCAACATCAAGACGTGCTAAATTCTTCATAGCCATCTTTACTGTATGAGGAATATCATGTAATTTCAAGTCTAAGAAGATTGAATGTCCTCTTTCTTTGATAGCCTGAATGATTGCAGGTCCTTCTCCATAGAAGAGTTCCATACCTACCTTCACAAAGAGCGGTTCATCAAATTTATCTAGGAATTCAAGAACATCAGCTTTGTTTTTGAAATCGAGTGCAATAATTACTCTGCTTTTAGTCATAAACTACCCTCCAATTTTTTTATTCTCTATGAAGTATATCATAAAACATATAAACCTGGGAGATTTTTAAAAATATTATTATAAAAACTTAGCAGATGTTTTGGTGAATATATTGTAATAACCATATAAAAATGATATAAATTAAAAATGAAAGAATTTATTAAGGAGTGAATATTTTGAACAAATCTAAATCGATTGTTAAGCAGGCTTCTATCCTTGCACTCGCTGGTATACTTGTTCGTATTATCGGTGTCTTATATAGAAGTCCATTAACCGCTTTAATTGGTGATGAAGGGAATGGGTATTACTCTACAGCATATAACATCTATGCAATGGTATTACTTATTTCTTCTTACAGTATTCCTACAGCTATCTCTAAGCTAATCAGTGAGAAGCTTGCTCTTCGTCAGTATAATAATGCCCGTAAGATTTTTAAATGTGCACTTATCTATATTGTTGTCGTAGGTGGATCTGCTGCCTTGCTTACATTTATCTTAGCGCCTTGGATTGTGACTGAGAATGCAGTATTCGCATTAAGAATTTTATGTCCTACTATTTTCTTATCTGGTTTAGTAGGTGTATTAAGAGGTTATTTCCAGGCTTATTCTACAACTGTTTATACATCAGTCTCACAGATTATTGAACAAATGTTGAATGCTGTCGTTTCTGTTGGTGCCGCTTATTTATTTATTCAGCCATATGCAAATAATCATACTTTACTAGCAAGTCGTGGTGCCGGAGGAAGTGCCTTAGGTACTGGATTTGGTGTTCTTGTTGCTCTTATTTATATGGTATGTGTTTACCTTAGAAAAGGCAGACATATGATTGATGAAACAGACGCAGATCCTCGTGTACAATCAGGCAAAGCCATCTTCCGTTCTATTTTAAATATAGTCACACCAATCATCATTTCTACATGTATCTATAACTTAGTTTCTACTATCGATATGTTTATCTTCTATGGTATTATGCAGGCACGTGGTGTTGTACTGATTGATGTTGTTAAACTTTATGGTGTTTATGCAGGTAAATTTGTTGTGTTGATGAATGTTCCTGTCGCTCTCGCAAGTGCTATGAGTACAGCTACTATTCCAGCTATTTCTAGTTCATATGCATTAAAAGATTTAAAAGAAGTACGTGCAAATATTAAAAATAGTACTTTTATTACTATGCTTATTTTAATTCCTGCTGCTGTAGGCATGGGTGTTCTTGCTTATCCTGTAATGGGATTAATCTTCCCACAGCCTAAAACTTTAAAAATTGCATCTACTGCACTGACTCTAGGTGCTCCTGCGATTGTCCTTTATGGTTTATCTACTTTATCTAACGGTATCTTACAGGCAATTGGAGCAGTTAAAGTCCCTTTAAGAAACGCAGCTAAAGCTTTAGTTGTTCATGTTGTGATTTTAGTATTAATGCTTGTATTAGTACCATCACAATTCCTAGATGTAGGTATTTATTTACTTGTTATTGGAACTATGCTTTATGCTTTACAAATGTGTATAAGTAACCAATATGCTTTAAATAGATTAGTAGGTTATCATGTTAATTTTAAAACAGCTGTCTTATTACCATTAGTTGCTTCTATTTTAATGGGTGCATGTGCCTATGGTTCATATTATCTACTTTTCAAGGTATTCCACCGTGTCTTTATTCCACTTATTCTTGCAATAATAGTAGGTGTAGTTGTCTACTTCTTCAGTATTCTATTTATCTTCAAGGATCATTTAGAAATGTTGAGTGGTGTGCCTTATGTAGATAAGATTATTCGTAAACTATTTAAAAACAAAGCTTAAAAAAATCCAGACATTATTTGTCTGGATTTTTCTTATGCCTTCTTTTTATCGATTAAATCACATACATCTTTCATTGTATGAATAGACATTAATTCCTCATCAGAGAATTCAATTCCTAATTCTTCTTCTAAGTCCATAATTAAATCTACAACATCAAGAGAATCAATACCTAAATCTCTTAGGTTAGAATCTAATGTAAGTTCCTGGCCTTTTAATTTACTGCTTAAAGCTTCTTTGATTTTATCGAAATAATTCATGTTGTTCACCTCACAACACTAATTATAACGCAATTTTCCCCACAATTACAATATACTTGTCACATAATCAAAAAATGCATTAATAGCTGCTTCTTGTCGGCGATAATAAGTAGCACGGGAATAATATGTCTTCCACCAATGTTTATGTTCATAGAAATAGTCTTCTAGTATAATATGGTAATACTCATCACCAATAATAGATTGAGATTTTTCAATAAATATAATTCGTTTAGTGAGTTCCTGTTTTAATTGTATTCTATGAAGTAAATAGTCTTCTTTAGAGGACGATGAAGTTTGATAGTAATCTTCATAGTTAATTGAAGGATATAAGTTTGCCTGGTTTAATGAATTAAGTATATTTTTATCTTTCTCATATTGTTTAAGTAATAATCTAATGATTCTGATTTTTTCTTTCTTGTTCATAAAAAAACACCTCCTATAGGTATATACCTTATAAGAAGTGTTTTTTCTCATTAAATGATAAAAGATTGTTTAATATCTTCAATATCTTCTTCAGACATACCGATATGGTATAAATAAGCTTTGGCACTGCCATAGTGTTCTCTTAGATAATCTAAGAAGATCATCATATAACGTGGTGAAGATGTAAGGAAGTTTTCTGTATCTTCATCCATCATTTCTTTAAGTGCTTCTATGATTTCATGGTTATTGGCATAAGATTCACTATAGTCCTTAACGATATCATGATCGTAACATCCTGCAAGTTCTAGTAATAATGCCGCAATAATACCTGTACGGTCTTTACCAGCACTACAATGGAATAAAACACCTTCATATAAATGATCCTTAAAGACATCAAAGACAGCTTTGATCTGCTTCTGATGTGCTTCTAACATATAAATATAAACACCGCCAAGATCTTTATATTCTTTTACTTCACTTGGTACGACCTTAACGACTGCATCATCCATTAAATTGATTTCAATGTTTTCTACATCACGATAGTCTTTAAATGGTGTTGGCTGTGCTTCTTTTTCAAAATCAGAACGTAAATCAATAGTCACACGCACACCATAATCATAAAGCTTTTCTAGATCTCCTTCAGTTGCATTAGCGGGTGAAGATGCACGGATATAATGATGGCTTTTTGTATAATAGCCTTCCTGTGTTTCATATCCACCTAGATCTCTTGTATTTGTCATCTTATCTAGAGCGATTAAACGCTCTTCACTTGTCATATATTGCATATTTACTCCTCAAAAGGTCTTACTCTTAAAGTAACACCTATTTCATCTGTAATTTTCTGACATGATTCAATCTTTTCTTCACCAATAATATCAACAACAGTTAATACAACATTTGGTACATAAGCCTTACATTTCTTTGCGAAATCAAGCATATCATCAAAAGAAGAAATACCAAACTTAGAACGTGTCAATTCTAGAAATTCTTCTTTTGTAGGGGCATTTAATGAGATAGAGACTGTATCAAAACGTCCTTTGTATTCTGGAGTGACATCTCTACCATAAATATCATTAGCTAAACCATTCGTATTAATACGAATCTTCATATCCTTCTTAACAGAACGGATATAATCAATGACTTCTTTGATATCATCCCATCTTTCCATTGGTTCACCAAATCCACAAAAGACGATTTCTTTAAAATCATTGAGATTGTATTTCTTAAACTCTTCAATAATCATTTCTTTAGAAGGTTCTTCTTTTAACCATAAAGAGTTATTTTCCATCATCTCTTTAGTTTGTCTTAAACAGAATGTACATGCACATGGACAACGATTTGTTGTATTCACATAGCATGTAACTCCTTTAGTAGAGTCTAAATGTGAAAGATCAATATAAGTATTTTTATAAAGTGTATATAAAATAGTCATGTTAGAAATCTCCTAATTCACTTAAATATTGTTCAAAGCATAAGCCATAATAAGTTGGTGTGCCTATTTCTTCACTATAGGCGATACATTGAGACGAGAATTCAGTTGCTTTTTTGACACATTCATAAAAAGAATGATTATTTAAATAGCCTCCTGCAATAACACTTGATACGACATCCCCTGTCCCACTACGATCTGGTCCAATACGATCCACAATAATACTTGACGTTTTACCATGATCATAAATGAAATTCATAATATGTGAGGCATCTATTGGTATTCCTGTTACTACAATCATCTGTGGTCCTTTTAAAGAAAGTTCATAACACATTTGACCTAGTTCTTCTTTAGAAGGAATGACTTCAGGATAGTTACGATCAAGTAGTGTCACGATTTCTGTTAGGTTTGGTGTGAGAATATCTGCATAATGAACAAGGTTCTTCATACTCTCTGCCATTTCTTTACTATATGTCGCATATAAATGTCCATGGTCTCCCATAACTGGATCTACTAATACGAATGTTTCTTTACGTTTAAAGGATTGAATGAAATCAATAACGATTTCTACCTGCTCCTTTGAACCTAGAAAACCAGTCGCAATGCCATCAAATTCTAGTTTCAAATCCTTATATGTCTGAATATATTCAGGCATATGTTTAGTATAGTCATCAAAGTGATATACAGGAAACTGCGTATGGGTTGATAATATAGCTGTAGGTACTGGTACAGCCTGAATACGCATAGTTGATATAATTGGTGCCATAACCGCAATAGAACATCTTCCAAAGCCTGTTATGTCATTGATTAAAGCCATTTTTTTTTGTCTCATAGTCTTACCTCGTACAAGTATTTTATCATATCGACACTTTTTTTCAATAACGATATAATAGAGATGAGGTGAAGGAAATGGATTTTAATGAAAATAAGTTAATAAATCAAACATATGAGAATGATTGGCTGATAGAAGAGACATACCGACAGAGTGATTTCCATCAATGTCATTTCAACAATATTACAACACAGGATATTGTGTTTGAGAATTGTTATTTCTATCAGACAGTGTTTAATCAATGTGATTTATCGAATATCAAATTTGATAATTGCATGTTTAGACAGGTGCAGTTCAATAATTGCAAATTATTAGGAAGTGATTTTTCTGAATCTAGCTTTGATCAGGTGATCTTCAATAATTGTTTATGTCATTTCGCAAATTTCTCTTTTATGAAAAATAAGGAGACACTGTTTAATCAATGTGATTTGAGTCAGGCTATATTTCAAGATACTACGCTGAATAAGACAAAATATAAAGAATGCAGAATGATTCAAACATCATTTCTTCATGCGCCACTTAAAAATGTAGATTTATCTACATGTATTATAGAAGCAATTGAAGCAACTCCTCAGGATGTGAGTGGTGCTATCATTGATGAAATGCAAGCATCTGCTTTTATACACTTATTAAATATCAAAATAAAAGAGGCATAGTGAAATGCCTCATCGAGTGAAATTCATATTCTCAAGGTAATTATTTCCTGCTGTCATATCATATTGGACAAGCTTATAGTCATTATATAACTCTTTTTGTGATGATGAGAGATCGTCATATTTGATCAATTCTCCATTATCATTAATCATAGCTGCATCAGATTCTTCTTTAGAACCTGCTGCGGCTTTTGTAGTTATAACAGGTAATTCATCTAGAACCTTTTCTAATAATGCACTATAAGGTGTTGTTTTAGTTAAGGTTTGTTTTTGTACAAGTGACATAAAATCAGTAGGTGCTACAAGATCATATTGTTTATAAATTCTTCTACCAAGATGTCTTCTTGCATATTTATTAGAATAGATAAAATAATCTGTCTGATGAAGAATATTATTATTGTTTGTATCCCAATAAATGCCAGGTAAATGATCACCATAGAAGACAAATGTGATAGGTTTATTAATACTATCTATCTTTTCAATAAAGTTCTTCACTGCTTCATCTGTATGATGAAGTCCCATCACATATTCTTCTACCATTCCTCTAACATAATCATTAGTGACTGCATTACCACTTACTGCATATTTTTCTTTACTATCATAGTAATTGTTGTCATATGGTAAATGGTTCTGCATAGTGACAAGGTTAATGAATTTACTACCTTGAGCATCTAAAATTTCATCTATTGTATTTGCATAAGCTGTTTCATCTGATAAATAAGCACTGCGATCAATAGAAGATTGATGCTTGATTGGATATTTAGACCCTAAATACATAAACTTATTAAAGCCAAAATTTTGATAAACTGTTTGACGACTATAATAAACACCAATATATGGATGAATCGCAACCGCCTGATTAAATAGACGAGAAAAAGCATAGGCTTGATTTTGTGTTGGGACAAGCTGCGTATAAGGTGTTAAAGCAGCAGAGAAGAACCCTTGGTTTAAACCAGTTAAAGCCATATATTCCATATTAGCTGTTCCTCCTCCATAACCTGTACTATACATAAGTCCTGAAGTCGTTGTTTTCATTAAACTTCTAATATAAGGAATAGGGTCATTTGCAAGAGTAAGTTCAGGGATACGATATGGATCTGCAAAACTTTCAGATAAGCCCATAATTACTATCTGATCATCCCAATTATTTCTTCTTCTCCTATTAATTCTTGCAGATTCTTGTGCATATTTCTTATAGAGTTGTGTCATTGTTTCTTTACTATAGTTTTCTGGTTCATCCATAACAGAAACATCAATATTATTGAGGAACTGTAAGAGAGGACCATTGACCTTTGCACCAAATAGCTGATTAAAGAAATAAGGCTGATCTCCTAGATCACGCATTAATGCATTAACATAAGAACCACCATGATTAAAAAGAAGTGTACCACTAAAGAATATAGAGGTTACAAGTACCCAGATGATACTCTTTTTAAGAGACATATGAATAGCATAAGGATACTTCTTTTCTAAATAAATAATCAAAATAACGACTAAAACGACTAATGCAACACTTGCAATAATGATATTTTTACCCATCATTCCAAGTAAACTCTTCCAGGCTTTAATCATTGCAAGATCTCCTGGAATAATTGGTTCTTCACGATAAATAACCTTTAAGCGATTGGCTGCTGTAATAACAATCTGAGCAAAACCAGTAACTAAGACAGATACCCAATAACGTCTTGTAATAGCCATAAGGAAACGCGCTACTAAGACAAGCATGAGTGTATTAAGCAAGACAAAGAATTGTCTTGCAAAGAGTGTGTACCAGAAAATATTGTATGTTTCTATCGCATTGATTTCAATATTATAACTTGTATTCATTGCGATAAATGATGCAAAAGAAAGAATGTAAGCACATAGCAGCATAATGATATTGATTCTATGATTCTTTAAATGCTGCTTAATCAGTTGAGTTTCTTTAGTGAACCATTGATTACTTAATTCAAAGTCACTAAAATGTTCTTCTATTGATTTAACTACTCTTTTAACCTGTGGAAGTTGTTTAATAAGGAGTGTGACTAAGAAGATGACAAAGACAATGAGTAAAGCTTCTAATTCGCTTTGTCTAAACAGTTTATTAAATGATGTTCCTACAAGATCTTCATTCCAGGATACAATGTTTTCTAATCGTCCTGCTCCAATTAAGACAAGAGAAGCAATAGGAATATAGCGAATAAAAGACCATTTATTAAAGAATGGAATATTTCTTAAAAGACGAATAAAATAAATAGCAATCATTACTTCAAAGAATGAAATTGATGTAGTAAAGCGTAATGCAGTGGACATATCTCCATGTACAATCTTAGAACATAATGGCATCATAGTGACACATAGCACATTCATTAAACAAAGGAGAATTAAAGAAATGATTGAAAAACGTTTTTCTTCTGATGCTTCGATTACACCTAGATAAAATAAAATAAATGTGAACGAGATACTATATCCATCACTTAATCCTAGTGAGTCAATACCACTTAGTGTTGGTAAGAGAAGAAGCGCTAAAAGAATCCATTTTAAATAGCGTTGGTTTACCTTCTTCATAAATGGATAACAAATCAAAGAGAGAATAACACCGGTGATTACAGGTGATACATTTCTAATTATTGGTAAGAAGATTGAATAGATTGCATTTGTATCTATTTTTTTGGTAAGCAAAAAACAAATGATTGTAGAGATGAGTCCTACAACAACTGTATAAAGCCATAGTTTAAGTGCTTCTGCAAGACTATTTTCTTTTTTAGAATAAATATATCCTAAGGATATAATAACAAGGTCTAGCCCTATAAGTGTGATGATATGTTGGACCTGGATGGTACTCATTAAAGTACCTACTTTACTTATATTGATATGTTTTGCATGGGATGTCCAAAAGAGCTGATCAAAAAGCATCAGTAGAGTCCCTATTATTAAAGATAGATGCGCTGTATGTGTCTTTTTCAAATTATTTACTCCTCTTCATATTTAACGCTAAATATTATATCATCTTAACAAAAAAATAGCATTAAACAATACAAGAAAATGCTAGAAAAAAAGGGACTTTTTTGTCCCTCAAAGTTATCTTTTCCATAATGTTTTAGAGAAAATCATCAACATTGGGAATATTTCTAATCTTCCTGCAAGCATATCAAAGCTAAGTACAAGTTTAGAAAAAGCACTTAGACTTGAGAAGTTACCTATATAATCGAGTAGGAGAAAATAATTAAAATTATTTTCGTCCTCTCACACCACCGGGCAA
>NZ_QTUM01000047.1:0-19908 GCF_003435615.1 Catenibacterium sp. AM22-6LB | reverse complement strand
GCCCCCACAGTGGACTTTCACCACCTAGATATATGCCATGCCCGGCATACAAAAAAGGAAATCGAAATCGATTTCCTTAAAGATTATACTCTTCCTCCACCTGCATAATGCGCAGCATAATAAGATTCACCTAGAGAAGATGTGATAACACCCTTCTTTTCATTGGCAGCATGTACGAATCTGCCTCCACCTAGATAAATACCTACGTGAGAGATACCTTTCTTGTATGTGTTCTTGAAGAATACAAGATCACCATGTTTTAATGCGTTTCTATCTACTCTTTGAGTACTATTGAACTGTACAGCAGCTGTACCACTTAAAGAACGTCCATTTTGTCTATATACCCATCTAGTAAAGCTTGAACAGTCAAAGACATTAGGTCCTACAGCACCCATTCTATAACGACATCCAATCTTACCTAAAGCAGTCTGAATAAGAGCTGCATTTCTAGATTTAACTTCTACTGGTATATTCACTACAGTTGTATTACCAGTCTTATCTGTTGCAGTATAAGTAGCTGTATAGTTACCTTCATTGTTTACATCAACATTCCCACTAATACCTACAGTCTTAGTAACATCACCATCTAAATTATCAACAGCAGATACAAGTAAAGAATTCCAGTTTACTGAAGTACCTTCAGTAATAGATACTTTATTTGTCTTCAGTTTAATTTCAGGACCTCTGATATCCTTAATATTAAATGTACATTCCTGTTTAGTTTCATTGCCACTGTTATCAGTCACAATGATTGTTGCTTTCTGTTCACTGTTTAACTTCTTTGTATCAATATCACCTTTAACAGTTAATACTGGTGAAGGATCAAAGTTATCAGATACATCAAAATAATCTGCAGGATTAAATGTATCACCATAGTTTACATCAAAAGACTGTGTTTTTTGAGTTAATGTTGGTGCAACAGAATCCTTAATATTAAATGATAATGTTTGTTCAGCCATATTGCCGGCGTTATCTTCTACATGAGCCACAACCTTCTGTTCCCCGATTACAGTTGTGTCAATTCCACCTTCGAAAGTGATGAACTCACTGACATCACCATCAACATTATCTGTTGCTTTCACGTAGTCTAATAAGTTATTAGAACCATTGGCTTCTACATCAATAATATATCCACCTTCAGTACGTGAAGCAATAACAGGAGCTTCATTATCAATAACCTGTACTTCAACTTCTTTATCAGTTGTATTCTGAAATGTATCAGTAACAGTCACTGTAACATGATAAGTACCTAACTGTTTTGCTTCATATGTTCCTGACTTAATAGAAACATCCATGATATCTAAATTATCACGGTTATCTGTGATTTCAAAGTCTGAAGGAGTTAAGTATGTTCCATAAGGAACAACAATCTTATTTGAATGAATAACAGGTGCCTGACGGTCAGCCGCTGCATAACCTACTAGCGCAAATGCAGAGATTGCGAATGCAGGTAATAATATTGTTTTCTGAGTTTTTATTCTATCTACAATTGCATGAAGAGTTACGGGGGCATTTTGAGTCATAGTTATTCTCCTTTTCTTTTCGACAATTGCGATTATAACACTATGCCCTATATCTGTCTACCATTTTCTTAAGATATTTTTAAGATTTTGCATTTTATATTGTATATATCAGTGTTTTTACATTTAAGAATTTATTAATAATTAATAATATCATGATAGTTTTTTGGTATTTAGCATATATTTTCTTGGTGATTTTGTAGAATCCTAATTTATCAAACACATATATTCTGATCATTTCAACAACTGTACATAGAGTAAGTAGCAATAAAAAAGTCCTCCCTAAGGAGAACTTATTATCCAAGATATGCTTCTCTAACACGTGGGTTATTTGCAACATCATTTGCTTTACCTGATACAGTAATATTACCTGTTTCAAGTACATAAGCATGATCTGCAATAGAAAGTGCTTTATTCGCATTCTGTTCTACAAGAAGTATAGTAACACCTTCTTTTTCATTAACTTCTTTAATGATATCAAAGATTTCATTGACAAGAATTGGAGAAAGACCCATTGATGGTTCATCTAATAGTAATAGTTTTGGTTTAGACATCAAAGCACGGCCCATTGCAAGCATCTGCTGCTCACCACCAGATAATGTACCAGCTAACTGTTTCTTTCTTTCTCTTAAACGTGGGAATAATGTATAAATATGTTCAAGGTCATTCTTAATACCATCTGCATCATTACGAAGATAAGCACCCATTTCTAGGTTATCAGCAACACTTAACTGGGCAAAGATACGACGTCCTTCAGGAACCTGTGCTAGACCTTTAGAGACAATCTTATGAGCAGGAGTTTTCATGATGTTTTCACCATTAAAGATAATATCACCACTCTTACCGTTTAATAAGCCAGAGATAGCATGCATTGTACTTGTTTTACCTGCACCATTGGCACCAATAAGTGCAACGATTTCACCTTCTTCTACATTAAATGAAATCTTCTTAATCGCATTAATGACACCATAGTGTACTTCAAGATCCTTAACTTCTAATAACATCTTTAGCCCTCCTCTTCATTGCCTAAGTAGGCAGCTACAACATCAGGGTTGTTTCTAATTTCTTCAGGTGTACCAAAAGCAAGTACTGTACCAAAGTTTAATACTGCAATCTTTTCACAGATACCCATAACTAGCTTCATATCATGTTCAATAAGAAGAATTGCGACAGAGAACTTTTCTCTTACAATCTTAATAGTTTCCATTAATTCAGCTGTTTCTGTAGGGTTCATACCTGCAGCAGGTTCATCTAATAATAATAGCTTAGGTGCAGTCGCAAGTGCTCTCGCAATTTCAAGCTTTCTCTGTTTACCATAAGGTAAGTTCTTTGCCTTTGATTCCGCAAATTCTTCTAGATGGAAAACACGTAATAATGATAAAGCTTCTTCCTGCATAGCAGCTTCTGCCTTCTTATATTTAGGTGTATGGAATAATGCATCAAAGACAGTATAAGGATGGGAATAATGTAGTCCTACTTTTACATTATCAATAACACTCATTTCCTTAAATAAACGAATATTCTGGAATGTTCTAGCGATACCAGCTTTAGTGATCTTTATCGTATTCGCTTTTTTAATAGGCTGTCCTTCAAAAAGGATACGACCACTTGTTGGCTGATAAACACCTGTTAATAGGTTGAAGACAGTTGTTTTACCTGCACCATTTGGACCAATTAAACCAAATAACTGGTTCTTATCGATTTCAAAGTTAAATTCATCTACGGCCTTTAATCCGCCAAACTGAATACCAAGACCTTCTGCTTTTAATAATGGTGTACTCATTCTGGCTTCACCTCATCTTTCTTTTTAAAGAATGGAAGACGTTCCATGATTTGTTCGCCTTTACCAGTTCCTTTTAAAATCATAGCAGCAATTAATACAATTGCATATAACAACATTCTATACTGTGAGAATGAGATTAATAATTCTGGAATTATAGTAAGCACAATAGCTGCAATAATAGAACCTTTTAAGTTACCCATACCACCAAGTACTACCATAACTAGAATTTCAACTGATTTGTTGAAGTCAAATCCTTTAGGAAGGATAACTGTATAATAATGTGCATATAATCCTCCTGCAAGTCCTGCAAAAATAGCACTGACTGCAAAGGCAAATACTTTATAATAACCAACATCAATACCAGATAATTCTGATGCTGTTTCATCTTCACGAATTGAGATGATAGCACGTCCATGTCTAGATTTCACAATTGAATATACGACAAAGATTGTGATAATCATTGCAATAAAGACATAAACAAGATTTGTATTCAAAGGAATACCAATTAAACCTTTTGCGCCATTAGTGATTTCAAGGTTATTCATAACAACACGGATGATTTCATTGAAAGCAAGAGTGATAATACAAAGATAGTCACCTTTTAATCTTAATACTGGAATACCGATAATTAAACCAATAACACCAGCTGCAATCGCACCAATAAGTAATGATACAATAAATGGAAGATTTAAATAAATACTAAGTAAAGCTGATGTATAAGCACCTACTGACATGAAACCAGCATGTCCTAAAGTAAGCTGTCCTAAATAACCAGCTGCTAAGTTAAGTGATACAGCGAGGATAATATTAATACCACAAAGAATTAATACACCCTGCCAATAAGAGTTAATAACAGATGTAGCTGTTCCTATCATCAATACTGCAAAGATCACAATTGAAAGAATGAATGATCTGAATAGTTCGTTTTTTAATAGTTTTTCCATAGACTACACCTTCTCTCTTACATTCTTACCAAATAAGCCTGCTGGCTTAACTAATAAGACGATAATAAGAATACCAAATACAACCGCATCAGAGAAATCTGAAGAGATATAGGCAATTGTAAGTGATTCTGCAACACCAAGCATTAAACCACCTACCATAGCTCCTGGTACACTACCGATTCCACCAAGTACAGCTGCGATAAATGCTTTAATACCTAACATTAAACCGATATATGGAGTAATTAATGAATAAGCACATCCATAAATAACACCCGCAATAGCACCAAGTCCTGAACCAATCGCAAATGTAAGAGATACTGTTGTATTTACATTAATACCCATTAACTGGGCAGCACCCTGGTCTTCTGATACAGCACGCATTGCTTTTCCTAGTTTTGTCTTATTAATAAAGAATAATAAAACAGCAGTACATACAGCTGTTACTACAAGAGTAATAACAGTGATATATTTAATAGAAATACCACCAAGATTGATAGTCCCTTTTGGCATAATCTGTGGGAATGTACGAGCTGCACTACCAAAGATTAATAAGAATACATTTTCTAATAAGTAGCTGACACCAATAGCAGTGATCAATACTTCAAGTGAACCTTTACCTCTTAAAGGTTTATAAGCTACTTTTTCTGTTAAAACACCTAAAGCTGCAGTCGCAACTATAGAAAACAAGATTGCTGGAATAGGTCCTACAAAACCCATCGCGATTAATGCGAAATAAGCCCCTGCCATGATAATATCACCATGGGCAAAGTTGATCATTTTCGCAATACCATAAACCATTGTATAACCAATTGCAACTAAAGCATACATACTCCCAGTCGAGAGTCCGTTGATGATTTGGTTGATAAAGTTAATCATAATTACTTCTCCCCTCTAAAAATAAAAAAATAAGGAGAGATGAACTCTCCTTTATTCATCGTTATTTTGCAGTTACATACTGACCGTTCTTGATAGTAACGATATTTAATTCCTTAACAGGGTTGTGGTTCTTATCATAAGTGAATCCACCACAAACTGCTTCATCATCAGATACTTTGACCTTTGCTAATGCAGCATTTACCTTTTCAGAATCAGTTGATTTAGCTTTGTTGATAGCTTTCATCATAACAGTAACTGTATCATAAGCCATACCAGCGAACATACTTGGAGTTGTTCCATATTCTTTTTCATAAGCTTTTACGAATTCATATGCAGGACCGCTAGTTGCATCTTTGTTGTAACCACTTGTGAAGAAGCAGTTTTCAAAGTCTGCAGTGTTAACACCCTTAACACCAAGAACACCATCCCAGCCATCAGCGCCAAATATTGGAGTCTTAACGCCAGAGTCTCTTAACTGTTTAGTAATAGATACAACTGATTCATAGTAGTCTGGTAAGAAAACAGCATCAGGATTAGCCTGTTTGATCTTAGAAATGAATGTTGAGAAATCTTTAGTATTTGCATTATATGCTTCATAGAATGAAACATTAACGCCCTGCTTCTTAGCTTCAGCTTTATAAGCAGCTGCAACACCTGTAGAATAATCAGATTCCTTGTTGTAAAGAACTGCTACGTTCTTGAAATCATATTTAGCTTTAGACTGTTTAGCTAAGTAAGTACCAGCATAAGAATCGTTTGTACAGATTCTGAATACGTTCTTATAAGCTGTTTTACCATTCATAGTGAATTTATCACCTGAAGCAGATGGTGAAAGAACTGGTGTGTTGTTCTTGCTTGAAGCACTTGCTACTGAAAGTGCAGAACCAGTTGTTACTGGTGAAAGAACTGCAGTGACCTTATCATCATTATATAACTTGTTATAGTCATTTACGGCTGTAGTTGGATCAGCCTTATCATCATAGTAAACGCCTGTAATCTTAGTGCCATGTTTCTTGTTATAATCATTAATAGCCATCTTCATAGCATTCTTTACGGCTGTACCATACTGAGAAGCTTCACCACTTAGTGGGCCGATAAAACCAAATTTAGGTGCTTTGATATCTGTTGTAGATGAATTCCCATTACTACAACCTACTAACATTGCTGCGACTGCACCAGCTGTCACGATTGTTTTAAATTTCATACATTATCCCTCCAATTTGTATATGCCCCTTATTATACAATCTCATTTGGGTTTGTCAATATAATTTCATCACCTTTTTTATACCAAAACAAATATTTTTGATTTTATTTACCTTTTTCCTAATTTATTGCATTGTTTTTGAAACCTCTTTAAATACTGAATAAGCGCTTGCTAACGCAAAATGAATGTTATAACCACCACAATCCCCAGTGATATCTAATATTTCACCTGTCGCATAAAGATGAGGATAGTTGATGAATTCAAAAGATTCATTAAAATTAGAAATCATCAATCCCCCAAGGTCTGCCTGGGCAAATTCTTCACCTCTTAGCTCTTTGATAGTCAATTCTAGATGTTTTAGGAAGGATACAGGGTTCTTCTGATTTTCTAGTATTGGAACAAGTTTTGGATGAACCAGACCATCATAAGGACCACTCATTGTTTGTAGTGTATGAATAATAGAATATAACTCCTGATCAGTAAATTCAGGATAGAAATCACATAGTATCCTATCTCCAGGACAGGCATAGCGGCTTAATACCATTACTGCAATCCCACTGATACCATAATCAGTAAAAAGAAGTTCACCTTTTTCTTTATGTCCTTTTAAAGTAAATTCTCCCTTCATTCTCACTCCCTTTAATTTCTTATAGGCAGGTTCAGTCATCAACTGAGTAATAGTAGGTCTCATAGGACGATAATCTACTTCTAGAGAATTAAAAAGTGTTCTTCTATCTTTCATACCTGATAATTTACCAGCAGGAGTACCGCAGGCAATAGTGACATAATCTGCCTGATAATCCTTATTAACGGCATGTATTAAATAACCGTGCTTATTCTTTTTAATAGATAAGACTTCTTCCTCGCAGATAATTTCTACACCATATTCTTCTGCTCTATTTAAAAATAATGTCTGTACAGCTTTGGCTGACTCACTATAAGGGTATAAGAGATTACCCATATATTTTGTATAAAGGCCAATATCCTTAAGTGCTTCTACTATATCAAAATCATGAATGATATCATTTACCCATGGTTTGATGTCTCCATCATAATGCGCCTTGTCTAGATCCTTGTTAGAAAGATTACAACGCCCATTACCTGTAGCTAAAAGTTTCTTTAATGGTTTGTCATTGGCTTCAAGTACAACCACATCAATATCTAGATATTTTTTTAATAAAATAGAAAGATATATACCTGATATACCTCCCCCAATAATAATCATTTTCTTTTTCATTTTTATACACCTCGATACAATAGTAATGCATTTCCAGTGTATTTTCCAATTCTTTATTGAAATAATTAGTCTTTGTGTTTATAATGTTTAAGGAAATTTACAAGGAGGAATTAGATTATGGGTAGAGCTCATGAAGTACGTAAAGCCGCAATGGCAAAGACTGCTGCTAAGAAAACTAAACTTTATTCTTACTATGGTAAAGAAATCTATTTAGCAGCGAAGGCAGGCGGCCCTGAACCGGACGGTAATCTAAGCCTTAGAAGATTAATTGAAAAAGCAAAGAAAGATCAGGTTCCTGGAGACGTTATCAAGCGTGCGATTGATAAAGTTAAGAACGGTGCTGTAGAAGATTATGAAAGTGTACAGTTTGAAGGTTTTGGTCCTTCAGGATCAACTGTTATTGTTAAATGTTTAACAGATAACATCAACCGTACTATTTCACAGGTACGTCCTGCATTCACTAAATCAAAAGCTAAGCTTGGTGCTGAAGGTTCAGTATCTTATTTATATGATGTAGAATCTGTTGTTCAGTTCAAAGGAATGGACGAAGAAACTGCAATTGATGCATTAATCGAAGGCGAAGTTGATCCTAAAGATATCGAAACTTTAGAAGATGGCAGCTTAAAGATTACTGGTGAACCAACTGATTATAACGCAATCAAGACAGCTATTGAAAATAAGCTTCCTGATGTTGAATTTGATGTTGACGAAATCCAAACTAAACCACAGGAAACAGTTGAACTTGAAGGTGAAGATATGGTTTTATTTGAAAGACTAATGAATCTTCTTAATGACTGTGATGATGTTGACCAGGTTTATCACAATGTTTCTAACTATGATGATGGTGAAGAAGAATAGCGAGAGCTATTCTTTTTTTTGCAAAAAAAATACGGTTCTTATGAACCGTATCTGTGTTATTTATTAGCAATTACATCTTCTTTAATAGCTTGGTCACTGACTGCTTTTGCAACAGTCACTGCTACACGTGCATCAGTTGCACGAGGGATGATGTAATCCTTGTTTAATTCTTCATCGCTTACAAGACTTGCTAAGCCCTTTGCAGCAGCTAATTTCATACCTTCAGTAATCTTAGTGGCATGAACATCTAAAGCACCTCTAAATAAGCCTGGGAAGGCTAATACATTATTGATCTGGTTAGGGAAGTCTGAACGTCCAGTTCCTACGACTGCAGCACCTGCATCCACTGCATCATGATATTTGATTTCAGGTTCTGGATTAGCCATTGCGAATACAATTGGCTTTTCTTTCATTGACTGAACCATTTCTTTAGTAAGAAGGCCTGGAGCTGAAACACCAATAAAGACATCTGCTTCTTTGACTGCTTCTGCCATAGTCATACGTTTATTAGATTTGTTTGTGATTGCAGTTAATTCCTGAGTTAAGAAGTCATACTTATCATAATCATCCTTGATCACAATACCATTGATATTAAAGCCATAGATTTCCTTAACACCTAAGTCATGAATCATATGGATAATAGAGCTTCCTGCAGCACCTGTACCACTGACTACTACAGTGACATCTTCCGGTTTCTTATCTACAACCTTTAAAGCATTCACTAAAGCAGCAGTAACGACAATAGCTGTACCATGCTGATCATCATGGAATACAGGAATATCTAATTCCTTCTTTAGTGTTCTTTCAATTTCTACACAACGTGGTGCACTGATGTCTTCTAGGTTAATACCACCAAAAGTTGGGGCAATCTGTTTACAGAACTTAATGATTTCCTGAGGATCCTTTGTATCAATACAAAGAGGAACAGCATCAATATTCGCATATTTCTTAAAAAGGATAGATTTACCTTCCATTACCGGAAGTCCAGCAGCTGGTCCAATATCACCAAGTCCTAGTACTGCAGTTCCATCACTGACTACTGCCACACTATTACCCTTCCATGTATAATCATAAACAGTTTCTGGATTATTGTGGATTTCACGACATGGCTGAGCAACACCAGGTGTATAAGCCATAGACAAATCTTCCATTGTTTCCATAGGTACCTTCACATTGATTTCCATCTTACCATGATGTTCTTTATGAAGTGCTAATGCTTTTTCATATATATCCATACTTTTTCTCCTTATCATCAATTTTACACCAAAATTATACGAAGCATTTCAATAGAAGTCAATAAAAGAGCACTTACGTGCTCTTAAATGAATTATAGTGTTGTCACCATTAATTCTAGTCCACCTTCATAATGTACTAGATCAACATCCGAACAGATAATAAACTGATCACCCTTTTTAATAGGCATATCATTGACAGTACCTTCACCATCAATGACTGATACTAACTGGAATGGATCATCATTTTTAATTTCTGTGCTTCCTTCAATTAAGTAATGATCAACAGTTAGGTATTCACATTTTAAATATCTAGTCTTAGAGCCATGGTCTAATTTAGTATTTACAAATAATTTATTCTGATCTAAATCAGCTGGTACCTTTGTACAGTCGATTGACTGTTGTACATGTAATTCTCTTTCTTTACCATCATCACCCTTACGATGATAATCGTAAACACGATAAGTGATATCTGAAGACTGCTGTGCTTCATAGATTAATGAACCACCACAAATTGCATGTAATGTACCTGCTGGGATATAGAAAAAATCACCCTTATGGATTTTAAAACGATTCAATAATTCATCATACTTATCTTCTTCAATATCCTTAATGAATTCTTCTTTAGTTTTAGCATAATGACCCATAACCATATCTGTACCTTCATCCGCCTGTAATACATACCATGATTCAGTCTTACCTAAAGAGTTTTCATGAATCTTTGCATATTCATTATCTGGATGTACCTGTACAGATAAATCCTGTTTAGCATCAATAATTTTTACAAGTAATGGGAACTGATCACCTTCTACATTACCAAATAATTCACGATGATTTTCAAACATCCATGATACTGTTTTTCCTTTATATTCACCTTCAACGATTGGGCAATCGCCACTCTTATGACCTGAGATAACCCATGCTTCTCCTGTATGATCACTTGGGATATCATAGCCATAAACATCTCTTAACTTAGTTCCACCCCAGATTTTTTCTTTTAAAACTGGCTGGACCTTTAAAATATGACCCATTATATATTCCTCCTATTTCATATATTCATATTCTAATATATTCATTCCTATTTTTCTAGTCTAGCGCTTACTTTGTATATTTTTTACAGCTTACCTGGATATTTTTCTTCTGTATAAATCTTATATCCTTCTTTTTTTAGTAAACGTACAAAGATCCCATCTGCATCAATGACCCTGTGGGAAAATGAGCCATCATAAATATGATTAAGACCACAGCTAGGTGAACGGCTCTTTAAAATAACATAATCAATATCATATGCTTTAAGTATATCTAATGCCTTCTGTGCTCCCTCTACATATTCTTTCGTAACATTTTTACCATTTATTGTCTGCACGCATAATGGATCTTCTGAAACTATTTCAGCAGGATCTCTAGGAATAGAGAGTCCTCCTAATACTTCAGGACAAATAAGTACTGCTTCACCTTTCTTATCAATAAGTTCTAATTCTTCTATTCTATTAGAATCTCCTCGATAAGTACAATCATAGCCACATAAGCATTTACTTATTCCAATCATCTACATACTCCTTAATGTCATGTGCCTTATAAGCGATTTTAGTAGCTCCTGCAGCTTTTAACTCTGCCTCTCCTCTAAATCCCCAGTCACATCCAATTGTCTTCATAGAAGCGTTAATTCCTGTTTCTATATCAACATTAGAATCACCAATAAAGACACATTCATCCTTGGTTAAACCAATATCATTTAATGCGAGATTTAAAGAAGTAATATCAGGCTTTTTAGGATAATCTGCACAACCACCATATGTAGTAATAAAACGATCACCAAATAGCTTAGGTACAATCACTTCAGCCACTGTATGGGGTTTATTTGTGACACAAGCAAGCTTAATACCTTCTTTATGTAAATCTTCTACTAATTCTTTAATACCAGGATATGGTGCTGTGTAATCAAAACAATGATCCTTATAGTAATCCATGAATTCTTGTAAACATTGATCAAACAAATCCTGATGATCTTCTCCAAGTGCACGTTCTACTAGTTTTAAAACACCATTACCTACGTACTGTTTATAGTTTTCAATAGGATGTGGTGCTAACCCACATGCCTCCAAAGCATGATTTGTACTTACTGCAAGATCCTTTAAAGAATCAACTAATGTTCCATCTAAATCAAATATACAACCTTTTATCATAACTGCCTCCATAATTACACCCATTATAGCATTCCTACCCCGCAAGTTTAAGAGTAATTCTGCAATTGTTTTCGCTTACAGAGAATGATATAATATCCTAGAATGAGGTGAAACTATGAACGGATTAAAAGAACATAAATATATGGATTTCTTAACAACTATTGGCTATATCGTATTTGCATTATGCTGTGTGATTGGCTTCTTTGCACATTTATATATTTTATTTGCGGTTGGTTTTGTTTTGATTTTCGTATTAAGATTAATTGGCTATTCTTTAGACCGCTTTGAAGAATATATACGTGGTTATTAGACTTTTTTTATTACATGGTAAAAGGATATGGGAACGTCCCATATCCTTGTTTTTTATTCTTCTTCACTAGCTGGTAAAGTTTCAACAACTTCATGACATCTTGGACATAATCCATCTACTAATTCGTCTTCTTCGAACCAGTTCCAGCATCTTGGACACTGAACACCATGGAATTTTTCTGCCTTGATGAAACAAGTTTCATATTCATCTTTACCTTCTGCATTGTCATCTAAAGTAACCTTTGCAACGATGAATAACTGTTTCATAGAGTCTTCTAATGCAGCTAAAGACTTATATTCATCCTTAAGAGTGATAGTAAGCTTACCTTCCATGTTAGAATTGATTACTTTTTCAGCTCTTAAGTTTTCTAATGATTTCATAACATCAGTACGTAAGTTCATGAATAAGTCGAACTGTTCTTTTAATGCATCAGCATTTTCAATTTCGAACTTTTCAGGCTTAGCTTCTAGGAATACAGATTCTTCCTGTTTTGCATCACAATGGAAGTGATCGTGTAATTCTTCTGCAGTGAAGACTAAAATTGGTGAGATTAACTTCATCATTGTCTTTGCATGATGATAAAGAACTGTCTGTACCTGTCTTCTTCTTGTAGAATCAGCCTTTTCGATATAAAGGATATCCTTTGTGAAGTCCATATAGAATGCACTTAATGTATTAGTGAAGTAGTTTAAGATTTCCTTGTTTGCTTCTGAGAAGTTATAAGAATCCATAGACTTATGATATGCATCCATTAAGTCATTTAACTTAGCTAACATATACTGATCTACTGGTTCTAATTCATTTACTGGTAATACATCAGTATCCTTGAAATCATTTAAGTTACCAAGTAAGAAACGCATAGTATTTCTTACCTTACGATAGCTTTCAGATACTTTCTTTAAGATATCATCAGAGATACGTACATCTGACTGGAAGTCTACAGTAGTAGCCCATAATCTTAAGATATCAGCACCCCATTTATTGATTGTCTTGATTGGATCTACAGCGTTTCCACCAGACTTACTCATCTTTAATCCCTTACCATCAAGAGTGAAACCATGAGATAAAACTGTCTTATATGGTGCTTTACCATGTACTGCAGTACCGATGATTAATGAAGAGTTAAACCATCCACGATACTGGTCACTACCTTCGAAGTATAGATCAGCTGGATAACCTAATCCTCTTTCTACTAATACACCAGTATGTGATGAACCTGAGTCAAACCATACGTCCATGATATCTTTTTCTTTCTTGAAGATACCATTTGGTGAATGTTCGTTTGTATAACCTTCTGGTAATAAATCTTTTTCATCTCTTTCAAACCATACGTTTGAACCGAATTCTCTAAATAGTGCTGATACATGATCAAATACTTTCTGATCAATTACAGGAGTACCATCTTCACAGTAGAAGATTGGAATTGGAACACCCCAAGTTCTCTGTCTTGAGATACACCAGTCACCACGGTCTTTAATCATGTTATAGATTCTGATATGACCCCATTCATTGATCCAGTTAACACTATCGATTTCACTTAATAGTTTTTCTCTGATCTTATCGATAGAACAGAACCACTGGTCAGTTGCTCTAAAGATGATAGGCTTCTTAGTACGCCAGTCATGAGGGTAGCTATGTGTAATCCAAGTAAGATTTAATAAAGCGCCTAATTCTTCTAGTTTTACTGTAACAGTCTTGTTTGCATCATCAACATACTGACCTGCAAGCCATTCACCGCATGATTCCATCATGCAGCCATGTTCATCAACGTTTACAAGTACTGGTAATTTATATTTCTGACAGATGTTAAAGTCGTCTACACCAAATCCACTTGCTGTATGAACACATCCAGTACCTGAATCAGTTGTTACATGGTCACCCATGATGACTAATGATTCTCTTTCTGGATAAAGTGGATGAGTACATGTGATGTATTCTAATTCTTCACCTTTAAAACGTTTTAAAATTTCTTTTTCTTTTAATCCAAATGTTTCCCATAATGAATCAACTAATTCTTCTAAGACAACAAGATTACCTTTTTCAGATTTAACTAATGCATAAGTGAAACGTGGATTTAAACAGATTGCCTGGTTTCCTGGGATTGTCCAAGGAGTAGTAGTCCAGATTACGAAATAGTTATCATCACCTTCTAAGATACCTTTACCATCTTTTACTTTGAAACGTACATAGATAGTAGGTGATTTTACATCATGGTATTCTACTTCTGCTTCAGCTAATGCTGATTCAGATGAAGGTGACCAATATACTGGCTTTAATCCTTTATAGATTAATCCATCTACAGCCATTTTCGCAAATACATCAATCTGTCTTGCTTCAAATTCTTTATGTAAAGTTAAATATGGATGTTTGTAGTCTGCAAATGTACCTACACGGATACACTGCTGCATCTGACGTTCAACCTGCTTTAATGCATATGCATAACATTTTTCTCTGAACTTTGCAGTAGACATAGATTTTCTATCTACACCCTGCTTCTGAATTGCATTTTCGATAGGTAAACCATGAGTATCCCAACCTGGAATATATGGTGTATAGAAACCTTCCATATTCTTATAACGACAAATAACGTCTTTAATAACCTTATTTAACATATGGCCAACATGCATATTACCATTTGCATATGGAGGTCCATCATGGAAAATGAAATGTTCTTTTCCTTCATTCTGTTTGATAACCTTTTCATACATGTTAGCGTTCTGCCATCTTTCTACGTAAGCAGGTTCCTTAGTAGGAAGCTTACCACGCATCTCAAAATCAGTTTTTGGCATTAAGAGTGTGCTTTTGTAATTCATATATATCCCCTTTCACAAATAAAAAAACGTCCTTCATAAAGGACGTTTGCACGCGGTACCACCTTTGTTCATATCATTCGATATGCACTTAAGATCTTAACGCAATCAACGGCATTCCCTACTTTATTCAGGATGCAGCTCCAGAGTGATTCCTAACCAATACACCTTCACCGTTTCCACCACCCACGGCTTCTCTATAAGTTCTCTTGATCAGCGCTCTCTTTCTTCGCTTTTTTTTCTTCTTCATTAATTAAACTAAAAATTTCTGATTTGTCAATAGTTTCTAACAATTCTGTGCTGATTTTTACAATTTCAGCCCTAAAATCTTTTGCTTCATCCTTAAAGCCTTCTACTTCATCACTTAAACCCTTCACATAATTCATAGACTCTTTAAGAATCATATTCGCATTATGCTTTGCCTTTGTAATCAGTTCACTGGCTTCCTTTAAAGCAAGACGGGAAATCTCTTCATTGGTCTTTCGTTCAACAGATTGACGATTAGCCATCGCGATACTTTCTTTTTTAACTTTATCCAACTCTTTTTCAAGTCTTCTGATTTGTAAAGTAGTTTCCTGAATTTTCTTTTCTAAAGTCTCAATCGTATCATCGACTTCTTCAGTATTATATCCACGAAGCTGCTTATTGAACATGTATCCCATAACCGTGTCCCCTCATCGATAATATTGGCCTTCTATTACATAATTATCCTGCTTTGTTCTTCTATCTGTTATGAATATCTTTACTCGGCCATGATGACGTAAAGATATTATACCGTTATTATCGCATATTTTTGAAATATCTTCAATAACTTTGTAGTTAAGCTTGACATACTGCCCATGAATGGCTTCTACTGCTTTATTGCGAGAAATGCCAAATAATGCAGCAACCATCTTATCTAAACGTAAAGAAGAAACAATTACTGTTTTAGTATAGGTATCCTGCTGAATAGAAAGACGTTCTTTACTTTCTACCAAATGAATAGAAGAGCGTTTGATACGTGTGAGATTCATACGAATATAATCACTATTTTCTGTCATACATGCAAAGGAAAGTGGCTCTTCATTGATATCACCGATACATTGACGTTTAATACCGAGATGCATTAAAGCCCCTAAGACATCGGAATGTTTGAGTTTTCCAAATGTATCATTGTAATCTACTTGAAATACTGTGACTTTAAAGTCTTCAGGTTCAAATTCATAGAAATCAGGCGCGATGAGTACTCTTTTATTTTCTGCCCCATCAAAGCCTCCATCTGCTTCTACTTTGAGTTCATGACCAATAACACTTTCTACAATGGACTGCTGATGTGGATCAAGAAATTGTGTAAGAATCATACGTTGTGAATAAAGTGCCTGATCCTTGTAATCTAATATTTTAGAGACGAATTCTTCATCACCTTTAAAATGTTCTAACATATTTCATAAAAAAAGTATTAGCGGATGCTAATACTTATTCCTCCGTACTTGTAGGTGTGTCATCATCAAGAGTAATTGAACCAGTTACACCGATGTTCTTAGGTGTACATAAGAAAATCTTAGGACCAATTACCTGAATGTCACCATCAATTGCGAAAATAACACCAGTTAAGAAATCAACAACACGTTTCTGCTGTTCCTTCTGTAAACGATGTAGGTTAACGACAGCTGCTTTATTTTTCTTTAAATAACCACCAATTTCCTGAGAATCAGAATAAGCACGTGGTTCAAATAATACAAGACTAGAGTTGGCATCAAATGGCTTCAACATCTCACTTGTCTTTTTAGTCTTATTGTTTTCAAAAATATTAGAATTTTCTTCCTGTCCGTTTTGTGCAGTATTGTAATCTTCTGTATATCCTTCTTCTTCACCGAATAACCAATCTTTAACCTTATCCATACACATGTAAAACCTCCTGTTTGTTTTGTTTATTATAACACATTAGTGATGTGATTTGTATACATTTCTATTTTCTAACCCAAAGATACGTGCAGAATATGATCCTGGTTCAGTATCATTGAGGGCTTTTTCAAACATATTCATTCTTGCATCCACATTATCAATAAGTGTTAATGCTTCTGCTTCAGGAATCTGTGGAAGAACTGGAGATCCATATTCCTGTTTACCATGATGAGAAAGAATCATATGTTCTAGTAAGAATACTTCTTCTCCCTCAATATGTAATTCTTCTGCCATGTCCTTCACCATTGCATGGCCAATAGAGATATGACCTACTAAGCTTCCTTCAATAGAATAAGCAGGAACAATAGGTCCTGTGAATTCCTTAACCTTACCAATATCATGTAGAATAACACCTGCATATAGTAAATCTGCATCTAGAAAGCTATAAACGTTAATGAGCTGATCTGCAAGTTTCAACATACATAAAGTATGATAAAGAAGTCCTGAGGCAAAATCATGATGATTTTTAGTAGCTGCAGGATAGTTCACAAAAGCTGTATAATGTTTTTCAATAAGTCCATGAACAATCGCATAAAGACGAATGTTGTGGATCTTCTTCATATACATATCTAATTCCTTCTGCATCAGTGCTTTTTCAATAGGTGGCTGTGGTAAGAATAAAGCCTTCTGTTCATCATTCATTTCAATAGGCTCAAGCTTAACGATTTTCATCTGTCTCATGCCCTTATAGTTGATGATATCTCCTTTACCTCTTACAACCTGCCCTCTTTCAAATAAACGGATCTGTTCATCTGTGGCAGACCAGAGCTTTGCACCAATAGTACCTGTTGCATCCTGTAAGACAATATTTAAATAAGAAGACTTGTTGGCACCATTTGTTTTACCTACAGTGACTGAGATAATAATAGCTTCAAAACCAACTGTTTCTTTTCCTGGATTCATTTCATTAATTTTAATCATTCAATTCACTCCATATTTCATCCATCACAATCAGGATATCTTCATAATCATACCCCTTCTGCTTAAGAAAACGGCTGATACGCATCTTTAATTCCTGACCATGATATTTATTTTGATAACGTTTATATGTCTTTTCACATTCCTGTTTTAATAAAGACAATGTACGTTCATGAGAAAATTCAAAATCATAGCTATTCATAACAGAAAGAATTGTATTTTCGCTATATCCTTTATTATATAAGGTTCTCTTGATTTTTTGAATTAATCCCTGTGGAGAAAGCTTTCTATTGTTTGAATAGAGCTGATCCACAATATTAAAAGCATATTCTTTTTCTTCTGATTCGTCAAATTTTTCGATTTCTTCTTCAATTAAATGTTCTGGAATGTCTTTATTCTTTAAATCAATAAGTGCCTTTTTTAAGCCTTTACCCTTCTTAAGAGTTGTATCAATATAGCTTCTTACATATTTACGATCATCTATGAGATGACGATCAGTTAATAAAGCCATACACTTCATGATTTCTATTTCATTATAGTCTCCATAAGTTTCTAAGCGTTTCTTTAAGTCATGGAAACAATAGTCATGATAGCTAAGCAGCTTTACTGCTCTAAAATATAAATGTCTGATATTCTGCTTCTCTTTAAGAATATCTATAACTTCCTGATTGACACGAGTTTGAATAGCGAGATGGAATGTTTCTACATCTTCTATAGTACATTCAAGAGCTATTTTTCTTTTACCACTTACAAATTCTACTGAAACTAGCTTTTCATGTGGTTTTATTGAAGAGACTACAAAACAGTTTTCAAAATGATCAATAGAACTGTTATACACATGTATCACTCCTTTATAGAATGTATGAGAATCAAATTGCTGGGCATGCTTTACTGCATACTCTTTATAAGGTGTAAGATCCTGATGAGATAATTCTATTACTTTTTCGATATATTCTTCTTGAGTATAGAAGAAATGACCATTACCACCCTCTACAATAACAGGATCTAAATTAGAATCATATCTTGCAAGAACTGGTAAAGAAGAGGCCATCGCTTCAATAAATGTTAGACCTTGTGTTTCAGTTAGAGATGCTGAGACAAAAAGATCACCGGAATAATAGAAATCAGGAATAACGTCTGCACTTTGACATCCTGCAAAACGAATATAATCATCCATATTTAAATCATGTGTTAATTGCATTAAAGTATTCTTTGCAGGTCCATCACCTATAATAAACAATCGTATATTTGAATTTCTTTGAATGATTTCAGGCATTGCGTTAATGATGAGATCTAATGATTTTTCTTCAGCAAGTCTACCTAAAGAGATTAAATTAAAATGATTACTAAGACCATACTCTTCTTTGATTTGAGTTGTATGTTCTTTATTATATGTTTTAAAGCGTTCTAATTCGAGTCCAGTTGGTACAATATTGATTTCTTTTTTGATACCAATAGATTTCATCATAGAAGCTGTTTTAACACTAGGGACAATGAGAGACGTAGTATGGGTTGTATATATCTTCATCAGCTTCTTGACAATCTTTTTTGCGATTGAATCAAATGGTTCGATTCCTTTAGTGACATAGTAAGTATAGTCATAAAGATTGGTATGGAATGTATATACTGTAGGAATATTAAGCTTATAACCACATAATCGTCCAAATAAGCCTACGCCATATTCAGTCTGCGTATGAATGATATCAGGATTAAATTCTTTAATCTTTTTAAATATTTTATTATTATAAATGCCTGCCATACGGTATCCATAAATACTTTTAAGAGAGATTCCATTCATTCTAATAATAGATGGATCATCTTCCATATGAACACCAAGAGGAGGAATTGTAGTTATAATCAAGACTTGATGACCATGTTTCATTAATTCATTTCTGAGTATACCAATCGATGAAACAACGCCATTAATATCAGGATAATAAGTGTCTGTAAATATCGCAATACGCATGTTGAATCTCCTTTAGCTTGCACTTACATTATACTGAATATAATAGAAAATTAAAACATAAAAAAAAAGGACCTGGCAGCTTGCTATTGTCGCGTCTTCACACTATCGTCGCCGTTATGA
>NZ_QTUM01000046.1:0-20263 GCF_003435615.1 Catenibacterium sp. AM22-6LB | reverse complement strand
ATAGTGCACGTACGGTTTGATAAGGGACTAGCCTAGTGATAGGTTAGTCTACTTTCTTACGTTCACTATTAAGTGAAAATCAATACATGATTCGGTCGAAAAGTGCGTAAATAGCCTATTTTTCTGGTTTTTGATTGAAATAATTTGGCTGAAAAAGTTTTCAATTGAATTTATGATTGATTTTGATGTGTATTGTTGAATTATTCAGCTATATTATTACCCTGTCATTTAACGAGCAAGTTATTAATTTGGACGAAAATCCAACAAAGAGGGTGTTTTGAAATTTACGATTGAAAATAGCGCGGACGAAATAGTTTTCGATTGAATCTTCGATTGTTTTTACGCGTATTTTTGCTTGAATAAGCTCTATGTATGTATCTAATGAGTGTTTTGCGTTATAAAAAACGCTGTTCTATAGTTTATAATTTTGATTTCATTATAAAGTATGAACGAAAATTGAATGGATTAAAATTACGTTTATTTTAATTGCGTTTGTGAGATACTGAATGTATTCTGAGATTGATATTCTTATAATTAAGTGTATTATTCGCTCGGAAATCATACAAAAAGGGTGTTTTTTCTGATTTACGATTGAAATAATTTGGACGAAAAAGTTTTCGATTGAATTTACGCTCATTTTTAATTATACTTAAAGTAGTAGAATAGGAAAGGTGATAGTAATATGCGTGAAACAAGAAATCTAGAGTTTAAAGAAACAATCACAAGTACTTTCTTGAAAACAGTTAGTGCTTTTTCAAACTATGATGGTGGAACAATCTTGTTTGGAGTTGACGATGATGGCAATATTAAAGGGTTGTCAGATATAATCAAGGCGTGTTTAGATATTGAAAACAAAATTAATGATACTATTTCTCCGCAACCAGATTATGTACTTGAACCAAATGAAGTAAACAAGACTATAAAACTTATTGTGAAAAGTGGATTACAGAAACCATACTTATATAAATCAAAAGCATATAAGCGTAATGATTCTGCAACTATAGAAGTAGATACATTAGAGTTTTCAAGGCTTGTATTGGAAGGGAAAAATATTAGTTTTGAAGAACTACCATACAAAGATCAGAATCTTACTTTTCATTTTCTTGAAGAACAATTAGAAAAAACTATTCAAATCAGTTCGTTTAATCTCGATACATTAAAAACTCTTAATCTCTATGACAATAATAATGGATATAATAACGCAGCTGGTTTATTAGCGGATACTAATGATTTTCCTGGAGTTGATATTATAAAATTTGGAGAAAATATCAGTGTTATTCAGAAAAGAATTACATTTGATCATATGTCTATTCTAGAAATCTATAAGAAATCGCTTGAGGTATTTAGAGATTATTATAGATATGAAGTGATAGAAGGATCTGAAAGAAAGAATGTCGAAAAAATACCAGAAGCAGCTTTTAGAGAAGCTATTGCGAATGGACTTATTCATAGGATGTGGGATGTGAATTCTCATATTAGAATATCTATGTTTGATAATCATATCGATATAGTGTCTCCGGGTGGACTACCAACAGGAATTTCTGAAGAAGAGTATTTGAATGGTAAAACATCTGTTTTAAGAAATAGAAATCTTGCGAATGTATTCTATCGATTAGGATTTGTAGAAATATTTGGAACAGGTATTACACGAATCAAACAATTATATGAAAGTAGTTTTGTGAAACCTCGTTTTGAAGTATCAGAAAATACTATAAAGATTGAATTGCCTGTTTTTGAAGATATTTCTGATTTAACAGATGATGAGCATCTTGTTTTAAAAGCGTTAAGTAAAACAGTCCTAAAATCTATTAGTGAAATAGTACCAAGTACACCTTTTGGTAAATCAAAAGTCTCTTCTCTATTAAAAATACTAGAGAAAAAGGGAGTTGTACTGATTCAAGGAAAAGGTAGATCCACAAAATATATAATAAAATAGAAAATCTAACGTAACGTAAAAAAAGCGAGTTTTATTAATTACTCGCTTTTTTCTTCAACCATCTTTAAAATTTCATCTTTAAGTGTCTGCACCATATCTTCCTGTTTAACACGTTTTACAATCTCACCATGCTTAATAAGAAGACCTTCACCAACACCACCGGCAATACCTATATCAGCATGACGTGCTTCTCCTGGACCATTTACTGCACAACCCATAATTGCGACTGTAATATCGAGATGAATATCCTTTAAGAAATCTTCCATCTCTTTAGCGATAGGAATCAAATCATACTGAATACGACCACAAGTAGGACATGATACAAGAGTAGGGACACCCTTTAATAAACCTAATTCCTTTAATAGAATCTTAGCAACCTTAATTTCTTCCACAGGATCATCACTTAAAGATACTCTAATAGTATTTCCAATACCTTCATATAATAATGTACCAATACCTAAAGCAGACTTAATAGTGCCTCCTAAGGCAGTACCTGCTTCAGTGACACCTACATGTAAAGGGTAAGGGAATGTTTTAGATGCTAATTCATACGCTTTAATAGTCAACATTGTATTAGAAGACTTTAATGAAATAACGATATCATGGAAATCTAAATCTTCTAGAATCTTTACATGTTTCATTGCAGATTCAATCATACCTTCAGGTGTAGGTTCTCCATATTTTTCTAGAATCTCTTTTTCTAAAGAACCACCATTAACTCCAATTCTAATAGGGATATGTTTTTCTTTACATGCATCTACAACTGCTTTTACCTTTTCGATAGAACCAATATTACCAGGATTAATACGTACCTTATCAATACCAGATTCTATAGCAATAAGAGCTAGCCTATAATCAAAATGAATATCAGCCACTAAAGGAATATGAATCCCTTTCTTGATCTCTTTAATCGCATAAGCATCCTCTTTATCAAATACAGCTACTCTTACAAGTTCACAACCTGCTTGTTCTAACGCATTAATCTGTTTAATAGTTGCTTCTACATTCTTAGTCTTAGTATTACACATAGACTGAATCACTACATGATTATTACCACCGATAGTTAAATTGCCTACCTGTACACTTCTTGTTTCTTCTCTTAACATATTTCTATACCTCGCACTTTATATTTTAAGAAACTTACACCCTAAATGCAAGGCATAAGAAAACATCCAGCAAAATGCTGGATGTTTATGTTTCATATAGAAAACTCTATCAATTATCCGATTGAGTTAATTTTCTTCTGAAGTCTTGCTTTCTGTCTGCTAGCATAGTTCTTGTGATGGATATGCTTAGTTACAGATGCATCTAACTGTCTTGTGCAATCGCTAAATTCCTTAGCAGCAACTTCTTTGTCACCAGCTTCTACAGCGTTTAATACTTTCTTGATTGAAGTCTTTAAAGCGCTCTTTACTGCGTTGTTTGCTAATCTTTTTTCATTATCGTTTTTATAACGTTTAATCTGCTGTTTCATGTTTGCCATAATAATCTCACCTCGTTCTATAGTTTGCTGAACTATAATACCAAAAATGCTAGATGATTGCAATAGTTTTTTTGGTTTTTCCTGTGTGGTAGCACTTATTAAATGAGTATGTTATAATAAAAAAGACAATACAGGAGGAATTTTATGAGTAAAAAAATAGTTTTTATGGGAACTGCATCTTTTTCATTAAAAGTACTGCAGATGTTACTAGAAAATAAATATGATGTTGTGGGTGTTGTCACTCAGCCAGATCGTTATGTAGGAAGAAAGAAAGTACTCACTATGAGTGATGTGAAACAGGAAGCATTAAAACATGATATTCCTGTATTACAGCCAGAACGTATTAGAAATGACTATCAGGCAGTCTTAGATCTAAAGCCTGATTTAATTATTACTGCAGCTTATGGACAGATTGTCCCAACTGCTGTATTAGAAGCACCACGTCTAGGATGTGTGAATGTGCATGCGTCTTTATTACCACTTTATCGTGGTGGTGCACCAGTGCATCGTGCTATTATTGATGGTCGCAAAGAAACAGGTGTGACTATTATGTATATGGCAGAAAAGATGGATGCAGGTGATATTATCTCTCAAAAATCCACACCAATTACAGATGATGATAACTTAGAAATTGTATATGATCGTTTAACTGATATTGGTGCTGAATTATTAAAGGATACATTACCATCTATCTTTGATGAAACAAATGATAGAATTCCACAGAATCCTGATGAAGTTGTTTATGCACCTATTATTAAGAGAGAAGATGAAAGACTTGACTGGAATAAGACTGCAAGAGAAATCTTTAATCATGTAAGAGGCTTATATCCTCATCCAGGTACATTTACAACTTATAATGGACAGGTTGTAAAAATCTATAAGGGTGAAATTCATAACTGCCCTAATGCTAAGGAACATCATAAAGATGAAAAGAACGGTACTATCGTTAAAATCTTTAAAGATGCAATCGGTGTTAAGGTAGAAGATGGTGTATTTATTATTACAGAGATACAGCTTTCTGGTAAGAAACGTATGTCTGTAAGGGATTATTTAAATGGTAAGAATATATTCGAGGTAGGAACTCAGTTTGAGTAGGTGACATTTATGAGAATGGTAGATCTTATTGAAAAGAAAAAAGATAATGTAGTATTAACTGATGAAGAAATTCATGAATTAATCCAGGGATATACGAAAGGTGATATTCCTGATTATCAGATGAGTGCTTTCTTGATGGCTGTTGTCTTTAATGGATTAACAGATCACGAAACAGCCCAGCTGACTTTAGAAATGATGCATAGTGGTGATGTGATTGATTTAAGTGGTATTCATGGTATTAAAGTAGATAAGCATTCTACTGGTGGTGTTGGTGATAAGACATCTTTAGTATTAGGTCCAATGGTAGCTGCATGTGGTGTACCAGTCGCTAAGATGAGTGGTAGAGGACTTGGACATACAGGTGGGACTCTAGATAAGATGGAGTCTATTCCAGGACTTAATATTTATGTCAATGAAGAAGATTTTATTAAACAGGTGAATGACATTCATTTAGCTATTATTGGTCAGACAGCATCTCTTGATCCTGCAGATAAGAAGATGTATGCATTAAGAGATGTCACTGGAACTGTTCAATCTATTCCTTTGATTGCTTCTTCTATTATGAGTAAGAAGTTAGCTGCAGGCAGTGATGCAATTTTACTTGACGTCAAATATGGTGATGGTGCTTTTATGAAGAACTTAGAGGATGCAAAGAAGCTTGCTCGTACAATGATTACAATTGGTCAGCATCTTCATAAGGATACAAGAGCCACTATTTCTAATATGTCTCAGCCTTTGGGCTATGCAATTGGTAATTCATTAGAAGTGAAAGAAGCGATTGCAACACTTAATGGCAATGGTCCTGAAGATTTATTAGAATTATGTTTAACTGCAGGAAGCACAATGCTGATGATGGCTAAAAAGGCAGAAACAGTGACTGAAGCTAGAAAAATGCTAGAAGAAGCCATCTCTTCTAAGAAAGCATTACATGCTTTAGAAGCAATGGTAAAAGCACAGGGTGGAGACAGCGATTATATTCTTTATCCTGAAAAGTTTACAATGGCTGAACATATATTTGATGTTTATGCACCTAAAACAGGATATATTGAAGATCTAGAGGCATTAACTCTTGGACTAGTATCAATGCGTCTAGGTGGTGGTAGAGAAACAGTTACAGATGAAATTGATCATAGCGTTGGTTTGATTCTACATAAGAAGATTGGTGATTATGTAGAACAGGGAGAACCATTAGTGACTGTTCATGATAATGGTAAATGGACACAGGAAAGAAAAGAAGAATTATTAAGTGCATTCCATTTTAGTAAAGAAAAGGTAGAAAAACCTATATTGATTGATGAGATTATGGAGTAGTATATGAGTAAATTTTTATTTTTTGATATTGATGGTACATTAGTAGGAAAATCAAGACATATAACAGAAAAAACAAAAGAAGCGATTCAAGCAGCAAAGAATGCAGGCAATAAAGTATTCTTATGTACAGGTAGAGCACCTACTTCTATTGTAGGTGATGTTAAAGCATTACCTATTGATGGTATTGTGGCAAGTGCAGGAGGATTTGTTCAGGTAGATGGAAAGTATATCTTTAAGAACTACATGGATCAATATACTCTTTCAGAAATGATGACACTCTTTGTGAATCATGGTATCTTATTCTGTCTAGAAACTGAACATGCGATTTATCAGACACCAGGTGTGAATGAATTCTTTGACAAGAGACACAATAAGGAATTTGGAGATAATGTAGAATTACAGCGATTCTTTGAATTAAAACGTCAGGAAGAAAACCGTATTCCTGTCTCTCAATTTGATTTAGAAAAGACAGGTGTCACTAAGATTGGTTTTATTGCTCCTGATCCGATTGCTTTTTATGATTGTGTAAAGTATATTGCACCAATGTTTAATATTGTGACATTCTCTAAATATGAAGATGATTTCATTAATGGTGAAATCATCTTAAAGAACTGTACAAAAGCAGATGGTGTGAAACGTGCTGTAGATTATTATCATGGAGATATGAAGGATACAATCGGTTTTGGAGATTCTATGAATGATTTCCAGATGATTGATACATGTGAAATTGGTGTCGTTGCGGAAAATGCCCCAGATAAATTAAAAGCTATTGGAACATGTTTCTTCAAGGACCCAGATGCTGATGGTTTAGCAGATGCAATTTATGAATTAAAATTAGATCAGTAGGAGATGATTGTATGAAGTATGAAATTAAAGGAAAACCACTTCCTGTCGCAATCCTTCATCTAGATCAAGGTGAATCTATTTTGACAGATAGTGGCGCAATGGTATGGATGAAACCAGCTCTAACTATGGATACTGTATCAGGTGGTATGAAATCTCTATTTGGCCGTGCTTTTTCAGGAGAAACACTTTTCTTGAATAAGTATACAGCAACCGAGCCGAGCATGATTGCCTTAGGATCTTCTTTTCCTGGTGACATACTTGTGTATGATGTGAGCCAGGGAGATATTATTGTTCAGAAGTCTTCTTATCTTGCAAGTGAAGAAACAGTAAAAAGAGAAATCTCTTTTTCTAAAAAAGGTACAATAGGATTTTTTGGTGGAGAAGGGTTCATCATGAATAGATATTTTGGCTCAGGTTTACTATTTATTGAGATAGATGGTACAGCTATAGAATATGACTTAAATCCTGGCGAAGAGATGGTTGTGAATACAGGTAATCTTGTGGCAATGAGTTCATCTTGTCATATTGATATTGTTTCTGTAAAAGGTATAAAGAATAAGTTCCTAGGAGGAGAAGGATTCTTTAACACGGTAGTCAAGGGACCAGGTCATGTAATTGTACAGACAATGCCTATTTCTACACTCGCTGAAAGCTTATCGGGTTTTATGCCTCAAAATGACTAAAAAAGGCTGTAACGGGTAAATAACTCATTATATTTTCATAAACAGAAAAAGGCGGACCGAAGTCCGCCTTTTATGGTACATTAATTCTACCATGAAAACATACCAACAAGATTATACGACATATCAGACATATGCGCTACTAGATTTTAATATTTCTTTTGAATTCTTTTGAAAAAGATATACCTGTCGCTTCTGCAGTTCCTTTAGATATAAAGAATAAGATCATCTCTCTTTATATTAATGATTTCTCTGACGCAAACTTCATTCATTTCTGTGAGATTGTGTAAAGTGACTTTGATGTAAAGATAAGTGATACAACACTCAACAGCTGGATGAGAGCTGAGAATGTGCTTTCTCCAAAAGCCAGAAAAAACCAAAGAAAGCCTTGAAGAAAAAACTTAAAGGTAGAATGAAAGACACTACATCTGAAAAGGTGAAGAATGAGATAAAGGAATCAATCAATGTACTCGATGAACAGGATGCACATCCAAGACGTCCTAGATCAAAATATGCAGGTGAAATGATGCAGACGGAAAGGTTGTAGGAGCCTATTTTGACCGTCAGGAAACACTTAAGGGGTATTACGAAGTGCTTTATCAGATTCTTATTAATCACGGCATACCTGCTATGTTCTATACGGACAGACGCACTGTATTCGAATATAAAAGAAAAGACAGACCTTCAGATGCTGAGGATACATTTACTCAGTTCTCTTATGCCTGTCATAAACTGGGAATTGAAATAAAAACTACGAGCGTACCACAAGCAAAAGGAAGAGTCGAAAGACTCAACCAGACGCTCCAGTCACGATTACCAGTCGAACTAAGGCACGCTCATATCACCAATATAGAGGACGCAAATGTATTTTTAAACTCCTACATAAAAAAATACAATAATCAGTTCGCTCTACGCCTTAATAGTACCAAATCGGTATATGAGAAGCAACCATCTATGGAGAAAATCAATCGTACTCTTGCAATACTTTCAACTAGAACCATTGATAGTGGCCACTGCATTAGATTCGACAATAAATACTATTTTCCAGTAACTGAAAATGGTGACGGAAGATATTTCGCAGTAAAAGACTGACTGCATGGTCATAGAGACATTTGATGGACAGCTTCTGGCTAATATCGCTGATAAGCTTTATCTGATAAAAGAAGTAGCTGAACACGTATTAGTATCAAAGGAATTTGATGCTCCTAAGGAGGAACCTAAGAAAGAAAAGAAAAATATATTCCTCCAATGGATCATCCATGGAGAAAAGCCAGCTTTGCGAGTTATGTCGCAAAACAAAAGCACCGTTGTGGTGCTAATGTTTGATTATTTTTGAGACATTATCAATTTCGGTTGATAGTTATTAAACAGATTTAAAAAATAAGGATGAAAAGAGGGACGATATGAAAAAATATTTAATTTATTTATTAGGAATGAATATATTAGTTTTAGGGATTACGTGTAATACATTATCTAATTTAGGAGTAGGGGCTTTTAGTACACTTCCTTATGCAGTAAGTTTTTTAACATTTCTAACATTTGGGCAAGCAAATATTGTTTTTTATTTAATCTTCGTTTGTATTCAAATGATTCTTGAAAGAAAAATTAGTATGAAATTTATTTTAGAAATTCCGTTTTCTTTTATATTTGGTTTTTTAGTTGATTTATATCAATACATAATACCTACAATAAATTTGAATCTTTATACACAAATACTTGTGTTGTTAATAGGAAATACGTGTTGTGCGATTGGAGTTTATTTAATGATTAAAGGAGATTTAATTATGACACCTGTAGATGGCATGGTATTAAGTATTTCAGAAGTTTTCCATAAACCTTATTCTCTCTGTAAGAATATATTTGATATCAGTATGCTTCTAGCAACAATAACTATCTGTCTTGTTTGCCATAGTCCTATTTATGGTATTGGGATAGGAACTGTTTTTTCAGCTTTTTATATAGGACGTGTAATAAGTGTTTTAGAAAATTTTCAATTTAAGACATATAAAAATGCTATTAAAAAATAATGACTCAATTGATTGAATTTTAAGTCGGAGGAAAAATGCAAAAAATATATTATGAAATAACAAAAACAATGAATAATTTACCTATAAGTATTTATCCTCATAAAAAAAGCCAATGTCAAATTTGTACAGCACATTGGCATAGGTCTTTAGAATTATCAATAGTGTTTGAAGGAAAAGTTATATTTTTTAATGATGGGATGAAAAGAATTCGTTATAAGAATGAAGTGAATATATCAAATTGTGGAGAAATTCATTATTCTATACCTCAATATAAAGAATTTGATGAAAAAATTGTAGGATATACAATGCATATAAATTACGGATTTTTAAAGAAAATGATACCTGATATTAAGAATATATATTTCAATATTGACGAGCCGTTTTTAAATAAGAAAATAACAAAATATATGATGGATATTTATAGCTTTTATATAAGTAATCAATCTACCAGATATATGAACATATTAATGGTGACACTGGAAATGTTAATTTTTTTATACGAAAATTGTAAAAATGAACGTAAAATGATTAAAACAGAAAAGACAAAAGATATATTAGAATATGTTAATAACCACTATAATGAAGAATTGCTTGTATATGAGGTAGCAAAACATTTTGGATATTCTAGAGAGTATTTTTCGAGATTTTTTAAAAAAGAAATAGGTATGCCATTTAAAGATTATTTAACTCAATATAGATTAAATAAATCACTAATTGAGTTAGAATTGAATAATAAAACAATTACTGATATTGCGTTTAATACAGGATTTTCTAACGAAACACAATACATTAATTCTTTTAAAAAAATATTTAAATTGACACCAGGACAATATAGAAAGTCACATATTAATGACGAGAAAGTCACTAAATAAATATAATTTATCCATTATTTTCTATATATTTTAAATATAGAAAGGAAGGGTATAATGACAAAAATTACAACTCATTTATTTAGTATAATGTTGTTGTTCTCTTTTGAAATTATTCCAGTTTAGGCATAAGATGGATAAAACGTTAATTTTTGATTTACATTCTGTAGTTTATGATGATGGAGAAGCTATAGATTCTGTTGTTTTGAAAACATCTAATCTAGAAATTGATGATAGTAAGATAACAAAAGATATGTTTAATGTTCATGCAACAGGAACAACAGTATATTCTAGCCAACTTGAAAAAGAATTTTTTGGTCCTAATTCTCAATCTGGTTTACAACATTGTGGATTATACGATGAAGAAAGAAAAGTTGAAAGTGTAGAAGAAAAAAACGGAAATATTATTTTACACTTAGTGACCGATGAAGAAACAAAAGGGAAAAACACATTAGATTTTACAGCAAATTTTACAACGTTAAAAGGGTGTAGTTCTTTATTGAATATAAAGTATACAATTGCTTTGAATGAGGGATTACCATTAAGAGATGGAAGTGAATTAAGTAATATTCAATTTTTACAAAATGAAAAAATCATAAATGAAGAAATTGATAAATTTAGTGCAGGTGAATCAAATGGGTTAAAATATCAATTCTATACACCTAATAATGCAAATGATGGGAATAAACACCCACTTATAGTATGGTTTCATGGAGGTGGAGAATCTGGATTTAGAGGATTGCACTATAATAATCTTTCTCAATTAAAAGCAAATAGAGGAGCTGTTGCTTTAGCAAGCGATGAAGCACAAAATATTTTTAATGGAGCATATGTATTAGCGCCTCAAACTCCACATGAATGGTCAGAAAATATTGATGATGCAACAAAATTGATTAATAATATTATAAAAAATAATAATATTGATTCAAATAGAATATATTCTTATGGATGTTCAGCAGGAGGGTATATGGCATTAGATATGGTTGTACATAATCCAAATTTATTTGCTGCAGTAGTATCAACATGTCCAGCTATTGATCAACAAAACATAAAGACATATGGAGAAGGTAGAATAATTACAGATGAAGAGATAAAATCAATTAATATACCAACATGGGTTATTCAAGCTAAAGATGATACAACAGTTAAATACGAAGAAAGTGCATTAAGAGTTTATACTTTATTAAAAGATAAAGGTGCTATATTAACTACATATGAAACAGGTGGACATAGTTCTTGGATTCATACAGCTAAAAATGAACCAGAAAATAATGGAGAACATTTATGGCAATGGACAGCTCAACAATCTTTAAATGATGAAATAAAAACACCTGTAGAAAATGCGATAAAAAATGGGTGATTTAAAATAACTAGGGGTTTCCTATATTTTAATTATCACGTAGTATGGGGTGAAACTCACCTCATACTTTTTTACGCTCTAGAAGTCTATTTCAGAAATATCTAAATCCGACGATGAATCCTTATCGTCTGTTTTTATTAGAGAAAACTGAATATCATCAATTCGGTTAGAAATAGACTCTAGATGATTAAGATTATCCTCTAAAACTTCATCTTCCTCAAGTATTATTGGTTCATTACCATCGTCAATAATAAGTTTAAACACCTTACTCATATTATTTACCATCCTTTTTTATACTTGTGTAATAGAAGGTTGTATCTTCGTTTAATGTATATAGGATACGATTGCGAAATCTCTCCCAGTTCATATAGCCGTTTGAAGCATGGTTGAGAAGCTTGATGGATTTGTTTCTGTTTTAAACGATGGCAGTGTTCATCTTTCTGTTTGTCTTGTCATCCACAATTATGAAACTGTTAATGATTTCCTTTTTCCAGTTGGTAAGAGTATTCGCAAAAGTGCTCATCTCTGCAACGATGCTGCTTCTGAAATCAATTATGATCTTCTCGAGCTGTTTCTTTGCAGTGCCATAAGTGCACTGCTCATAGAAATAGGTAACATCATTCCTTAGATAGAATGCTTTTCAACATGATCAAAATTATATAAAGCAAGACAATCAGCATAGTTAGTATCATCAATCATGAAATCACCAACTATTATTTTAAAGAAAAAGGAGCTGTAACGGGTAAATAGCTCATTATAGTTTCAAAAAAAGCAAAATGCGGACCATCCCAATTTTTATTATTCTATTCATAGGTAATCCTCCTTATTTTTTTTGCGGTAATCCCACAATACTACGAATTTTTATTACTACTCAAAGTATAATGGTAAATCCATGATTGAACAATTAAGGAGAGTTATTTTTTTGTTTCCTCCTCGTCATTTCATATTGTCTATTCGTTACACCCCCCTTGAGGGCAAAATTTATTTTGTCCCTTTTTATCTATCCCAATTAGTTTGTTCGTCTTCTTCAGTAATAGGACGTATTACTTTACATGGATTACCTACGGCTACACTGTTGCTAGGAATATCCTTGACAACAACACTGCCTCCACCAATGACAACATTATCACCAATAGTGACTCCAGGCATCACATGAACACCTGCACCTATCCAAACATTGTTTCCTACCGTAATAGGATAAGCGTACTCTAGTCCTTGATTTCTACGTTTTGTGTCAATTGGATGTCCTGCAGTATAAAAACCACAGTTAGGTGCAATAAAGACATTATCTCCAAAAGTTACTGGAGCACAATCAATAATGACAGTGTTATGATTTGCAAAGAAGTTTTTTCCTACCTTGATGTTGTAACCATAATCACACCAGAAAGATGCTAGAATTGATGCGGTATCATCTATTTGTCCAAGCAGTTCATTTAATAGTTTCTTTTGATTCTCTACATCAGAAGGCATCAGTTGATTAAATTTGAAACATAAATCTTTTGCGATTGTTCTTTCTTTAAGTAGATCTTCATCATTGTTGGCATTATACAACATTTCTTTCAACATTTTCTCTTTTTCAGTCATAATCTTTCTCCTTAGCATATCATAATAATATAGTTAATATATCAATTAAACGTTTTTATTAGAAAAAACTGTTTAAATAGAGGGGCTGTGATATAATAGGTAGGAATTAAAACAAGTTTATAAAGAAGGAGCTCACCATGAAAAAATTCATTATTGATCCAATGGACTTATCTGTTGAAGAAATTGATGATTTAATCGCACTCGCTAACGATATCATCAAAGACCGTACACGTTATCAGGACGTATGTGCACATAAGATTCTTGCAACACTATTCTTCGAACCTAGTACACGTACAAGACTATCTTTTGAAAGTGCTATGTTATCACTTGGAGGAAAGGTATTAGGATTCCCAACTGCAAACGTATCTAGTGCTTCTAAGGGAGAAACAGTATCAGATACAATTCATGTAGTTAGCGGCTATTGTGATATTATCGCAATGCGTCATCCAAAGGAAGGTGCTCCAGTTGTGGCTTCATCAACATGCACTGTACCTTTAATTAATGCAGGTGATGGAGGACATAATCATCCTACTCAGACATTAACTGACTTATTAACTATTCAGAGAGAAAAAGGCACTTTAAAGAACCTTACAGTAGGTTTCTGTGGTGACTTGAAGTTTGGACGTACAGTTCATTCATTATTAAAAGCAATGTCACGTTATGAAGGTACTAAGTTTGTATTCATCTCTCCAGATGAATTAAAACTTCCTGAATACTTAAAAGAAGACATTCTTGATCCAATGGGTATTGAATATAAAGAAGTACGTAGCATGGAAGAAGTCATGCCAGAATTAGATATTCTTTATATGACAAGAGTACAGCAGGAACGTTTCTTCAATGAACAGGATTATATCCGTTTAAGAGATACTTATATCTTAGATGAAGAAAAATTACAGGCTGCAAAGAAAGATATGATTATTATGCATCCACTTCCACGTGTCAATGAAATCAAGACTGAAGTCGATGCAGATCCAAGAGCTGCTTATTTCAGACAGGCTCATAATGGACGTTTTATCCGTATGGCATTGATCTTAAGCTTATTAGGATTACAGAATGAGGTGGAAAGATTATGAGAATAGACAGTATTAAAAATGGTATTGTGATTGACCATATTGCAGCTGGTAAGGCTAAAGAAGTATATGATGCTCTTGATCTAGGTAAGTTAGATTGTCAGGTTGCAATCATCATGAATTGCCGCTCTAATAAGATGGGTAAGAAAGATATCGTCAAGATTGATAACGATTTTGATGTTGATTTAGATGTATTAGGTTATATTGATCCTAATATTACTGTTTCTATTATTAAGAATGGTGAAACAGTAGAAAAGAAGAAATTACAGCTTCCTGAAAAAATCATTAATGTGGCTAAATGTAAGAACCCAAGATGTATTACATCTGTAGAAAGAGATTTAGATCAGGTGTTCTATCTAGCAAATAGAGAGAAACGTATCTATAGATGTTATTATTGTGAATCTAAGGCTGAGAAGAAGGACTAATAAGTTCTTCTTTTTTCATAATTTGATATTTAATAGTATGCTATTGACATTGAATTGAAAGTGTACTATCATTCTAATGCGCAGAAGGAGGTAAACTGATGAGAGAAAGTGAAGCAGTAGGCTATATTAAACATATTAATGACTGTTTAAAGAAGCGTGCGAATAATTCTTTAAGAAAAGAAGGATTAACTTTAATGCAGTCCCATGTTTTATTGAAATTACAGGAAGCACCTGATCAGAGAATGACCTTTAAGGAGATTGAGAAAGACTTACATGTAGCTCAATCTACTACTGCGGGACTTCTTAGAAGACTTCAGGAAAAGAATCTGATTGATTGTTGTGATGATCCTAAGGATAAGCGAATTAAAATTGCCTGCTTAACACAAAAAGGTGAAGGCCATTGTGCACAGGCAAAAAAGAATATGGCTGAATCCAATCGTCTCATGATGAAGGGATTAACACAGGAAGAAATTGATACTTTAGCCGATCTTCTTAGTAAAGTCTATTCAAATCTAGAAAATGAATGAAAGGGGAAAAAAGATGAATATAATTCGTGTGCTTAAGAAAAGTATTCGTGAATACAAGAGAGATTCTATTTTGACACCTATTCTTGTTGCATTTGAAGCCTTAGTAGAATGTATTATTCCACTAATGGTTGCTAATCTTGTCAACAAAATGCAGAATGGTTGTGATCTATCTGTTATTTTGAAATATGGTGTGATACTTATTATCATGGCTTGTTTCTCACTTCTATTTGGGGCTCTTGCAGGTATTACTGCAGCCAATGCATCTGCAGGTTTTGGTAAGAACCTACGTAAAGACTTATTTATGGCTGTTCAGAACTTCTCATTTGAAAACATTGACCGTTTCAGTGCTTCATCACTTGTAACACGTATGACAACAGATGTTACTAACGTTCAGATGGCTTATATGATGATTATTCGTACAGTTGTACGTGCTCCACTTATGTTGATATTCTCACTTGTGATGGGATTCATAATGGGAGGACCATTGGCTTTTATTTTCTTATTTACTATTCCTGTACTTGGTATTGGTCTAGGTCTTGTGATTAAGAAGACAATGCCTTTATTTAGAAAAGTATTTAAGAAATATGATAACTTAAATAACTCAGTACAGGAAAATATCAATGGTATTAGAGTCGTAAAATCATTTGTACGTGAAGACTTTGAAATGAAGAAATTTAACGAAGCTGCAGAAGATGTATGTGCTGATTTCACAAAAGCAGAAAAGATTCTTGCCTTAAATAACCCAATGATGCAGTTCTGTCTTTATGTTGTAATGATTTTTGTACTTACTTTTGGTTCTTATTTGGTTGTTAATTTTGGTGGAGCTATTATTCAGGTTGGACAGTTGTCTTCATTACTTACTTATAGTTTCCAGATTCTTATGAGCTTGATGATGTTATCAATGATCTTTGTAATGGTGACTATCTCTATTGAATCATGTGAACGTATTGTTGCTGTATTAGAAGAAAAACGTACTATTTCTAATCCAGAAAATCCTATTTATGAAGTAAATGATGGTTCTATTGATTTTAATAACGTATCATTTAAATATTCTAAGCGTGCTGATCGTTATGCTCTTGAAAATATTAATCTACATATTAAATCAGGACAGACTATTGGTATTCTAGGAGGTACTGGTTCTTCTAAAACATCACTTGTTAACCTTATTTCACGTCTATATGATGTGACTGAAGGTGAAGTTAAAGTCGGTGGTGTAAATGTAAAAGATTATGACTTAGTCACTTTAAGAGATGCAGTCTCTGTTGTATTGCAGAAGAATGTCCTATTCTCAGGTTCTATTAAAGAAAACTTACGCTGGGGTAATAAAGATGCCACAGATGAAGAAATAGAAGAAGCATGTCATCTTGCATGTGCTGATGAATTTATCGAACAGTTCCCTGATAAATATGATACACATATTGAACAGGGTGGTACAAATGTTTCTGGTGGTCAGAAGCAGAGATTATGTATTGCTCGTGCATTACTTAAGAAACCTAAAATCTTAATTCTTGATGACTCTACAAGTGCTGTAGATACTAAAACAGATGCTATTATTAGAGCAGGATTTAAGAAGTTTATTCCTGAAACTACAAAGATCATCATTGCACAAAGAGTTTCAAGTGTACAGGATGCAGATCAGATCATTATCATGAATAATGGTTCTATTGAAGCAGTCGGTACTCATGATGAACTTCTTGCATCAAATCCGATTTATCAGGAAGTATACTATTCACAAAACAAGGGAGGTGAACAGGATGAAAAATAATCGTGGTAATAAGAAGAACACATTTATACGTCTCATTAAAACACTCTTTGAATTCTATCCTGTTCTTCTACCTATTATTATTGCATTAATTCTTTTTAACTCAGTTGTCAGCTCTATTCCATCTGTTTTTATGCAGAATATCATTGCTGTTATTGAAAAATACTGGCGTACTAAGAACTGGGCACAGGCACAGGTCGAAGTATTTTCATTTGTTTCAATTCTTGCAATCCTCTATATTCTTTCATTAATTGCATCATTTACATACAACCGTTTAATGGCCGTAGTTACTCAGGGTTCATTAATGAAATTCAGAGAAAAGATGTTTGCAAGAATGGAAAGTCTTCCAATCCGTTATTTTGATACAAATGCACATGGTGATATCATGTCTATTTATACAAATGATACTGATACATTAAGACAGCTTATTTCTCAGTCATTACCTGCATTGATGCAGACTTCTATTGTACTTCTAACAGTATTTTGCATCATGATCTACTATAGTTTTTGGTTGACTGGGGTTGTATTAATTGGCTGTGTTATTATGTTCTTTATTACTAAGAATTTTGGTTCTAAGAGTTCAAGATTCTTTATTAAACAGCAGCAGACACTTGGTGCAACTGAAGGTTATATTGAAGAAATGATGAATGGACAGAAGGTTATTAAAGTATTCAATCATGAAGAAGATGCAATCGCAGGGTTTGATAAAGTAAACAATGCCTGGTTTGAAGCATCTAGAAAAGCCAATACATTTGCGAATATCTTGATGCCTGTTCTTCATAACATGGGTAATATTCTTTATGTATTAATTGCCTTAACAGGAGGTGTTCTTCTTTATCTAAAGACACCAAATGTATCTTTATCTGGTATGGCACTTAATATTTCTATCGTTGTTCCATTCTTAAATATGACTAAGCAGTTCACTGGCCAGATTGGTCAGATTTCTCAGCAGATCAACTCTGTTGTTATGGGTCTTGCAGGGGCAAGCCGTATCTTTGGATTATTGGATGAAGAACCTGAATTTGATGAAGGCTATGTTACTTTAGTGAATGCTAAAGAAGAAAATGGTGAATTAGTAGAAACGACTGAACGTACTGAAATGTGGGCATGGAAACATCCACATGAAGATGGTACTGTGACTTATACAAGACTTGAAGGCGATGTAGAAATGCATGATGTAGATTTCGCCTATAATCCTAATAAGATGATTCTTCATAACATCACATTATATGCAAAGCCTGGTCAGAAAGTAGCCTTTGTAGGGGCCACTGGTGCTGGTAAGACAACTATTACCAACTTAATTAATAGATTCTATGATATTGAAGATGGTAAGATCAGATATGATGGTATCAACATCAATAAGATCAAAAAGCCTGATTTAAGAAGATCACTTGGTATTATCTTACAGGATACAAACCTCTTTACTGGTACAGTTATGGATAATATCCGTTATGGTTATCTAGAAGCGACTGATGAACAATGTATTGAAGCTGCAAAGCTTGCGGGTGCTGATGATTTCATTACTCGTTTACCAGATGGTTATAACACAATGTTGACTGGTAATGGGGCAAGTTTATCACAAGGTCAGAGACAGCTTATTGCGATTGCAAGAGCTGCTGTGGCAGATCCACCTGTTATGATCATGGATGAAGCAACATCATCTATTGATACACGTACAGAAGCGATTGTACAAAAGGGTATGGATGCTTTAATGAAGGGACGTACTGTATTTGTTATTGCACATAGATTGTCTACTGTACAGAATTCTGATGTAATCATGGTATTAGATCATGGCCATATTATTGAACGTGGTTCTCATGATGACTTAATTAAACAGAAGGGTCAGTATTATCAGTTATATACTGGAGCATTCGAACTAGAATAAAATGAGCATGCCTAGATGGCATGCTTTTTGAGTGTCTGGATAATATTATGAATGATTTGATGGGCATCTTCATGATAGTAAAGATACAAAGAAGAAGTCTTATTTGTAGGAGAAGAAGATAAATACTTACAATAAGGACTCTGATCCATGAACTTCTGTAAGATGACATAACCTTCTTTCATACATGCTTTTAAAAGTAACTGTTCTATTTCTGTATCTATATTCTTATACTCTGTGGATGTATCATAGAGTAATGGAAGAGATTCTAAAGAAGTATCTTTATGATAATACTTCATAAGAGGATAGGTTTTTAATAAAAGAGATGGGCCTTTTAGGGCATTTATTTTCCATCATGATAATAAGATCCAGCTCTCTCTCATTAAACATTTGAATAAGCTCTATTCGTCTATAAGCACGATACTTTAATTCCGTTTTACCTCATGTTTTTTATGGTTTTCTCTCCAAAATACAGTGAAAAGCGGTTGAATTGCACCACCAATTTTGATTTGCCTGATTTCTTGGCACCGTTTTGGCACCGGAGAATACTCAAACCGATTCTCTTCTGTAGATACTAGATGTTTCTCTACCAACTTTATATTGCACCGGTAATTTTTAACTGTTACAATCGAAACATGGGTGCTACGCTAACGGTAGGCGGTTAGTCCTTCTCCAGAGGGACTGTGACCCTCTGATTACATAGAAACCTGTAAAGGAATCCAGTGGAAAGGAGGGTTAAGCCAATGAGTATTATTGACTTCATAGCAGTAGTATGCTTCGGCTTAACCTGCTTTAGTATCGGATATACATTAGGTAAAGATAATCATAAACCACAAAAATAACCGCCCTGGTCTGGTAAACTAAGCGGTTATCTTTGATGATATTCTAAATAGTAAAATGGGCTAACCGTCTATCGTGAACCGCCCCTGTCAAGTAGACAGGTGAAATAATTAAAAACATGTACCTATGCCTGCCACGTAGTGGCAGGCATATTTTTATGCATAATGTGCTGCCTTATATTTCTGTATCGCCTTGTTCTCAGGTATTGGATACTGAACTGGATTCTCATTGCACAATGCTTCACTTCTTACTTCATAAGGTGTTCTCACACCAAATCTTCGTTGATATCTTTCATGACTGTAATATCTTATCCATTCTCTTGTTGCCTCTTCTAATTCCTCTCTTGTTTCATATTTCTTGCCATAATGATATATCTCACATTTAAGTATTCCCCAGAATCCTTCCATTGGTCCATTATCAATGCAGCAGTGAACTCTGGACATGCTCTGTTCCATGCCATTATCATTAAGCATACGTACAAATATTGGACTCGTATACTGGTAGCCACCATCACTATGAAATAACGGATGTGCTCCTGGATTAGCTTCTACAGCTGATCTGAATGT
>NZ_QTUM01000045.1:0-20442 GCF_003435615.1 Catenibacterium sp. AM22-6LB | reverse complement strand
GTCCCAATTGGGACAATATCAACTTGGATACATTAAGACATTATCATATTGGAATCAGATATAATGTGAGGACTTACAACCCTATCATTGACAAGGTTGTAGAAATTTGTTAAAGTTTTAAAGTAAAAGCAATGAACAGAAGAGACTAGAGTGAATGCATAGAGAACTTATGGCTGGTGTAAATAAGTGTGAAGCTTTAGAAAGATGGTCTGGGAGCTGTTATCTCTAATAGGGATAACCGTAACTCGCGTTAAGAGATTGAGTGACACGTAAGTGTAAAAAAGGTGGTACCGCGATAATTTCGTCCTTTATTAAGGACGTTTTTTTATTTTCAGGAGGGAGCAGATAATATGAAAGATCCAAAAGATTTTTATTTAACAACCGCAATTACTTATACTTCAGGTAAACCTCATATCGGTAATACTTATGAAATTGTATTAAGTGATGCAATCTGCCGTGCTAAGAGACAGCAGGGCTATAATGTACGTTTTCAGACAGGTACAGATGAACACGGACAGAAAATTGAATTAAAGGCTAAAGAAGCTGGAATTGAACCAAAGGAATATGTAGATAAAGTTGCTGGAGAAGTAAAACGTATCTGGGATATGATGGATGTCACTTATGATAAGTTCATCCGTACTACAGATGAATATCATGTAAAACAAGTACAGAAGATTTTTAAGAAGTTACATGACAAAGGTGATATTTATTTAGGTCATTATGAAGGTAAATACTGTACTGCATGTGAATCATTCTTTACAGAATCTCAGTTAGTAGATGGAAAATGTCCTGACTGTGGTGGAGAAGTGCATGATGCTAAAGAAGAAGCATATTTCTTTAAATTATCTAAATATCAGGATCGTTTAATGCAGTATTATAATGATCATCCAGAATTTATTCAGCCAGAATCAAGAAAGAATGAAATGGTCAATAACTTCTTAAAACCAGGTTTACAGGATTTATGTGTATCAAGAACTTCATTTACTTGGTCAATCCCTGTAGACTTCGATCCAAAGCATGTTGTATATGTATGGATTGATGCATTAGTTAACTATATTACTGGTTTAGGTTATGATTTAGATGGTCATAGTGATCCATTATTTGATAGATATTGGCCTGCAGATGTACATGTTATTGGTAAGGATATCGTAAGATTCCATACTATTTACTGGCCAATCATTTTAATGGCATTAGATTTACCTCTACCAAAACAGGTATTTGGTCATCCTTGGTTACTAATGGGTGATTCTAAGATGTCTAAACATTTAGGTAACGTTATTTATGCGGATGACTTAGTAGACCTATTTGGTGTAGATGCTGTAAGATACTATTTATTACATGAAATCCCATATGATAACGATGGTTCAATTACTTGGGACTTATTAGTAGAACGTATTAATAGTGATCTTGCTAATATCTTAGGTAACTTAGTAAACAGAACAATCGCTATGTGTAATAAATACTTTGATGGTGTTGTCACTAATACAAATGTATGTGAACCAGTAGATGATGAATTAAAATCAATCGCACTCGCAATGCCAGGAAAGACTATTAAGTTAGAAAATGAATTCAAGCTTGCTAAGGCATTAGATGAAATCTATGTATTATTAAGACGTACTAATAAGTATATTGATGATACTATGCCTTGGGCTCTTGCAAAGGATGAAACTAAGAAAGATCGTCTTGCGACAGTACTTTATAACTTAGTAGAAGCTATCAGATTCTCAGCTATCGCATTAGAACCATTTATCCCTGGTACATCTAAGAAAATCTTAGATATGATCAACACAGATGAAAGAGATATGATGAAGTTAGATACTTTTGGTTCATATAAATCAGGTACTAAAGTGACTGATCATCCAGAAGTATTATTCGCAAGATTAGATCCTAAAGAAGTAGCTAAACAGGTAGAAAAGTTAACTCCTGCTAAGCCTGTTGTCCCAGAAAAGAAGGATGAAACACCTGAAATCACTATTGATGATTTCGCTAAGGTAGAATTAGTTGTTGGTGAAATAAAGAAATGCGAAAAGCATCCTAAAGCAGATCGTCTTCTTGTATCACAGATTGATATTGGTGGAGAAGTAAGACAGATTGTTTCAGGTATCGCAGATAGTTATTCACCAGAAGACATGCCTGGTAAGAAGGTAATTGTTGTAAAGAACTTAAAACCAGCTAAATTAAGAGGTGTAGAATCTCAGGGTATGATTCTTGCAGGTGGCACTAAGAAATCTATTAAAGTATTAGAAACAGATTTACCAGCAGGTACAAAAGTCAGCTAACATAAAAAGAGTGAACATTTTGGTTCACTCTTTTAACATCTCTAATTGTGTAATATAGCTATCAATGATTTTAAATGCGTCTTCTTTACTTAACGATTTTTCTTCTAGTATATATTGATAATAGTCATTAAAAGCCATTACAAGACTTGCTTCATGCAGCTGTATTGTTTTGATAGTGCCACTGGCTGATACAATCTGGAAATAGAGTGTATTAATGTTCATGATTATAACTGAGAAAGACATATTATCATATTCAGGGACATCTACAAGGTTTATAGAGTAGGTATTTATAAAGTTCTTTAGTCTACGTAAGATTTTGATTCTATCATTAATCGTTAGTGGTTGATAGAATGGCTGTGGGAAATCAATTGTATAACCAGTATCCACAAAATGTCTTAATCCTTGTAGAGTATAGAGTCCTGATAGATGATCTTTATTACACTTCACAAACTGTTTTAAATACATTGAATGTTTGTTAAAGGATTCAATAAAATCATTATCTTTTAAAGTAACTGGGAATGGATCGTCCTCTTGATAGAGTGCACCAATAGGAGGTGCATAGAGAATACAATTGAAATCTTCTATCACATCACTCTTATCATCCGTATTAGTGATTAAATACTTTGTTTCCTTTAAATATTGATTAAATAGCATTTTATACGCATCATATGTTTCTCCTTTTTCATAAAGAATACCACTTGAATGATCTGCTGTATAAATGAGAAGATATCTAGTAGTAAGAATCATATTAGGAAAGAAACATAGATGGTTATTAATCGCATTAATCTCATTATAGTAATAATATGGACTATAGTGATCATTATTAAAGATTAAAGGCATAATGTTTGTAAGAACACTTAAGTTATAGAACTTGGTATCTTTTGTTAGTTCATTTGTATTATTCAAACAGAATAAATGAGTAATAGGTATATGAGAAGAGACTATTCTTAATAAATAGAGTGTATGAGTAGGCTGACCCAAGATCCTTATATGAGGGTCTTTTTCTTTGCTTTCTAAGAGAGATAGTTCATATAAGAGATGTTCTACATCATATTTATTGGTATAGTGTCCTGTCTTTAAGATAGGGTTTAAGGTATCATTAACCGCAAAAGAACGATTATCAAATAATGTAGCTTCCTTTAGAAATGAACTTACATGCTGACGACAATAATAACGGAACTCTCCTATTCTGTCTATTTCATAGGCATTTAATAATTCTTTCTTTTCATCATTAGTAAGATAGAGATACTGACTGATCTGCTGGATAAAATCACGATTTGGTATTTTACGTTCTCCTCTAATAATCTTATAAAGAGTAGAACGGTCTATCTGGAAGTACTCTGCACACTTCTTGATATTGATTTTTTTAGTCTTGATATATTCAGATAATAATTGAGAAACATACATAGTACTACATCTCCATTTCAATCATTTCTATACATTCATCAATCAGTTTGATTTCATCTTCTTTACTATAAGCGTTCTTCTTCACTACATTGTCAATAAAGTCTTTAAATGCTTCTACAAGGGTGATTTCTTTAATAGAGATATTTGCGAGGGTGCCAGTTGAATCGGATGCAATTATATGGAATGATTGATTAGTTAACTGGAAGTATGTTGTAGATGTTTCAGAAAGATAAGGCATATCTGCCATCATGACATAAGGATGCTTTATACAGAATTCTTTCCACTTTCTAAGTAATGTGAGTCTATCTTCTAAAGAAAGAGGGTTAAAGAGTTCTGGTGGTATATCATGGAGATAACCAGTCTTGGCTGTATAGCGTAATCCCTGCAGTGTATAGATAATATGGAATATATCAGAATGTTGAGGATAGAATACCTCATTCCAATAATATCCAAATTTTTGGAAGTCTTTAATAAACTCCTCTTTATTAGGAAAGAAGTCTTTTAATGCCTTGCGCATAATGGATAAATCGTTCTCCTCAAATACATAAGTAGGACATGGTGTTGTCATTATTTCCTGCGTAATAACATGAGTATCAAAGAATGTCTCTGTGTCTGTAAGATAGTTTGTCCATGAATTACGTGTCATAAAACACTCTGCTTCTTTTAAATAAGCATCAAATTTTTCTTTATAGGCATTCACAATCTGTGGAAGTTTATAAAGTATTCCCTGACTATGATCATTTGTATAAGTAAATAAATAACGCGTTGTAATCATTACATTAGGATAGAATACATCATGTTCATTCATGATAGAGACATTGCTGTAGTAGTAATAAGGATGATAATTCTTATTACGTAAAATAACAGGTAATAGATTATTTAAACACTTTAAGTTATAGAATTCATTATTCTTTGTCTGTTTCTGAGAGTTATCTAGATAAAATAAATGAGTCATAGGCATCTCTGCTGAAATATGATTAAAAGAATCGAATATAATAGACATCTCATAAGGCTGTTCCATGATTCTTACATGAGGTTTTTCTTCTCTTAGTTCATAAGAATATAAAGTATAGAGTATATGTTCTACATTAATTCTTCCTGTATAGACATCATCTACAAGAGTCTGATCATTTTGTACCTGTTCTGTTATTTGATAATGATGATCTAATACATGATCTGCTTCCTTAAAGAAATCTTGGATATGTTTACGACGATAGAATATAAAAGCACCTATAGTATCAATTTCATAAGCTTCTAATATCTGTTTTGTTTCTTCCTGACTTAAACATAGATATTGTGTCATTTTATTGACTAATGCTTCACTTGTTGCAGGTCTTTGACCTTTAATAATCTTATGTAGTGTAGAACGATCTATTCCTAAGTATTGTGCAAATTGTGTCATATTCGTTTTCTTCTTATTAATATAAAACGATAATAGTTCTGATAGAGACATAGTTATATCCTCCCTTATTCATAATTATATCATGGAACTATTTAACTAAGATATAATCAAATATTTTTTATTAACTCCTTGATATAGGCTTTATCGCTTATAACTTCAATACATTACTTATTTAACTAGTATATACTATATATAGGAGTAGATAATGTGCAAACATTTTCACAACAATTGCATACGCTCTCTTTTGGTGCTAGACTTAATATAGTTGGATAGTCAACTAAAGAGGTGAGAGAGATGGATAAGAAAGAGAACTTCATGAGTGATAATGCATTACTATATCGTGCAGCTATTAAATATTATGATAATAGATTAAAGAAATATGATATAGGTTATGGACAGGTTGTGAATCTAATGATGATTCATGAACATCCTGGTATTACTATGAAGGAATTGTCTTCTAGTGGTTCTGTAGATAAAGGTACAATCACAAAGAGTGTATCTAAATTACATGATGCGGGATATATTCGTATAGAAGAGAATAATCTAGATAAACGTTCTAAGATACTTAAAACAACACCTAAAGCGAAAGATGTGATTACAGAAATGTATCTTGCAAGAAAAGACTGGTGGTCTCATTTAACATCTGATTTGACTTTAGAAGAAGTAGATCAATTAGAAAAGACAATGCATCTTTTAGTTAAGAAAGCAATAGAAGAACCAACATACCAGAACCATTTCCGTATCTTTGGTTTTCAAAAGCTCACTCTTTTAGATTATCCAGGAAAGATGGCATGTACTCTATTTACTGGAGGATGTAATTTTAAATGTCCTTTCTGTCATAATTCTGATTTAGTCTTCTTACCAGAAAATATGGTAGAGATTGAACAGGAAGATGTTCTTGAATTCTTAGAAAAGAGAAAGAACATATTAGAGGGTGTATGTATTACAGGTGGAGAACCTTTATTACAGGCTGGTATTGTGGATTTCTTAAGAGTAATCAAGGATATGGGGTACTCTATTAAATTAGATACAAATGGATCTTTTCCTAATAAGTTAAAAGAGTTAGTAGAAGAAGGTCTTGTTGATTATGTAGCTGTAGATATCAAGAATGCGCCTAAGAAATACAATAAGACAATTGGTTTAGAAGGTTATCGTCTTGATTCTATTAAGACAACAGTCCAGTATTTATTAGAAAATCATGTGGATTATGAATTCAGAACGACAATTATTAAAGAATTTCATACAGAAAATGATATGAGACTAGTTGGAGAATGGATCAAAGGTGCTAAGCGTTATTATCTTCAAAACTTTGAAGATAATGAGAATGTGATTCAAAAAGGTTTACATGCATGCTCATTAGAAACACTCCAGAGTTATAAAAAGATTTTAGAAGAATATGTTGATGAATGTGAAATCAGAGGGATAGAAGAGAGGATATGATAATATGTACCAGGTCATTAAAAGAGATGGTAAGATTACAGAGTTTGATTTAAAGAAGATAACCCGTGCGATTGAAAAAGCATTTATTTCATTAAAGAAAGAATATCATCCAAGTGTGATTGATATGCTTGCATTAAAGGTCACAAGTGATTTTGAAAAGAAGATCAAGGATCATAAGATTGCAGTAGAAGATATTCAGGATAGTGTAGAGGATATCTTATCACAGGCAGGTTATAGTGATGTGGCGAAGTCTTATATTCTTTATCGTAAACAGAGAGAGAAAGTAAGAAATATGAAGTCTACGATTCTTGATTATAAGGATTTAGTGAATAGTTATGTGAATGCGACTGACTGGAGAGTGAAAGAGAATTCTACTGTCACTTATTCTGTTGGTGGGTTGATTCTAAGTAACAGTGGTGCAATTACTGCAAATTATTGGTTATCTGAAATATATGATCAGGAGATTGCGGATGCACATAGAGATGGGGATTTCCATATTCATGATTTAAGTATGTTGACAGGTTATTGTGCAGGATGGTCTTTAAAACAATTAATTCAGGAAGGTTTAGGAGGTATTCCAGGTAAGATTACATCTAAACCAGCTAAACATCTTGCATCATTATGTAACCAGATGGTGAACTTCTTAGGTATTATGCAGAATGAATGGGCAGGTGCTCAGGCTTTCTCTTCTTTTGATACTTACTTAGCACCATTTGTGAAGGTAGATAATCTTCCTTATGATCAAGTTAAGAAATGTATTGAATCATTTATTTATGGTGTCAATACACCTTCACGCTGGGGAACACAGGCTCCTTTCTCTAATATTACTTTAGATTGGACAGTACCAAATGATTTAGCTGAACTCAATGCGATAGTTGGTGGAAAAGAAATGGACTTCCGTTATAAGGATTGTCAGAAAGAAATGGACATGATCAATAAAGCCTTTATTGAAGTCATGATTGAAGGTGATGCGAATGGTCGTGGATTCCAGTACCCTATTCCTACTTACTCTATCACAAAGGATTTTGATTGGTCTGAAACAGAAAATAATAAACTATTATTTGAAATGACTGCAAAGTTTGGTACACCATATTTCTCTAACTATATTAATTCAGATATGGAACCAAGTGATGTCAGATCAATGTGTTGTCGATTAAGACTTGACTTAAGAGAATTAAGAAGAAAGAGTGGAGGATTCTTTGGTTCAGGTGAATCAACAGGATCAGTGGGTGTCGTTACTATTAACCTTCCACGTATTGCTTATTTATCTCATAATGAACAGGAATTCTATGAAAGATTAGATCACTTAATGGATCTTGCTGCAAGATCACTAAAGGTAAAAAGAGATGTTATTAGTAAGTTATTAGAAGAAGGTCTCTACCCTTATACAAAACGTTATTTAGGTTCATTTAAGAATCATTTCTCTACTATTGGCTTAGTAGGTATGAATGAAGCAACACTCAATGCGAATTGGCTTAAAGAAGATTTAACACATACAGATGCACAGGAGTTCGCAAAGGATGTATTAAACCATATGCGTGAAAGATTAGTCATTTATCAGGAAGAATATGGGGACTTATATAATCTAGAAGCAACACCTGCAGAATCTACATCTTATCGTCTTGCGAAACATGATAAGAAGAAATATCCGAATATCATTACTGCCACTAAAGATGGTAATACACCTTACTATACAAACTCATCTCATTTACCAGTAGGTTATACAGATGACTTATTTACTGCTTTAGATATTCAGGATGAATTACAAACTCTCTATACATCAGGTACTGTATTCCATGCCTTCTTAGGTGAAAAGCTACCAGACTGGAAAGGTGCTGCAACACTTGTAAGAAAGATTGCAGAAAACTATAAACTTCCTTATTATACTATTTCACCTACTTACTCTATTTGTGAAGATCATGGTTATCTTGTAGGAGAACAGCCTGTATGCCCTATATGTGGTAAACCAACAGAAGTATGGAGCCGTATTACAGGTTACTATAGACCAGTTAAGAACTGGAATGAAGGTAAAGCACAGGAATTCAAGGAACGTAAAACATATGATATGGGTCACTCAGTACTAAGTGGCAGACATATGAAGAAAATCAAAGAAGAACAGGTACAACCTGTTATACAGAATGAAAAGCTTTATTTATTCACAACAAAAACATGTCCTAACTGTCGTATTATTAAGAAGATATTAGAAGATGAACATGTAGACTATGAATTAATAGATGCAGAAGAACAAGTAGACCTCACAAAGAGATTCTCTGTTATGCAGGCCCCTACTCTTGTTGTTGCGAATGATAAGAGCTATGCAAAATATGTGAACGTGTCTAATATTAGAAAGTACATAGAAGAAAGATCATAACCAAAGTGGGCATCACTAAAAGTGATGCCCATTTCTTTCAAAGTAAAAAGAAGACTGTGAGATCATTCGATTTCATAGCCTTCTTTGACTTCTATTGTTTCTTCAAAATATCCATCTTTTGAATCTCTTACTTCTTCAAAAGTCTTTTGATAAATATATGCTTTATAGCATAAGAATACTAATAATACAACAAGCGCAACTGATAAAAAATTCTTTAATAATCTTCTTACCTTTGCTTTTTCAATCAGTTTGTCCATATCTTCTTGCTCATAGTAACTAATAATAACTTCCTTGGGTGTACCAAGTCTTTCTACGACTTCATCATATGTCATATCATGAGAACCATCATCAATATTATCTATGAGCTTTCTTATATATTCTTTTTCAGATTTACCATAAGAAGGAAATAGATACTTACATTGCTTAATATACTTTTTAACGTTTTTATTGTAAGTCATGCTCTTCCTCCATAAATGTATCAATAATACTTGTCATCTCTTTGTATTCTTTGTATATGCCCTCTAGGTACTCTTTTCCAGATGGCTCCAAATGATAATATATTCTTGTCATTCTCTTTCCAACAAGCTTTTTCTCACTTGATATATAGCCTAGATCTTCAAACTTATAAAGAACAGGATACATACTTCCTTCTTTGATATCTATCTTACCATTTGTAAGTTCTTTAATTGAATGAGTGATCTCATACCCATAACAATCTCTTATTGAAAGAATCTTAAGAAATAACATTTCTAGTTTAAAAAAGTTATTATTCTTTTTTGGCATAAGGCTACCTCCATAAAAAATAGTAACATGAATATATTTGTTAGACAATATATAGAAAAACTATACAATCGTTGACAAAGTTACAGGTGACATGATAGTATTTAAGTGTAGTAAACGTTTACATTGATGCTAAAAAATGGAGTGTTAAGATATGAAAAAATTAATTGTGCTTTCTTTTTTAGTTGCTGCTTGTGCAGTATCGTTAGCTAATACTGAAGTGTCTGCTTTAGATAATACAGTTATTAATCAATATCTTCTTTTAAAAAATGAATACAATATAACTAAATCTAGATACATGCTGTCTGAAACTCATAGTAATGCAGTGAAGTTAAATAAAGCAAGAAAAGATATTGATCGTTTTAAAAATCAAATTTATGAATTAAAAGGTAAATCAAGAGAGGAATTGAAAAGATATAAGTATACAAATTCTCAAATTGATGCGATAAAGAATTATGATGGAACAGAGGAAATGTCTGTAAAAGCCTCTTCAAAAATCAAGTTTAGCGTTAAGAAGAATATATTAAGTTATGATGCGAAAACAGGATTGTCTACTGTAAAAGCAACAGTAAGCTTTAGCTGGAACGGAACACCTGAAGATTATGGAAATGATGCTTTTGCGATGGCATATGAAGCAGATAATAATCATATTTTTAAGGAAGTTTCATCCGTTACTTCTTCATTAAAATACAAGGAATTCAAATCCTCTAAGAGTGTAAAAACATGGACGAAGTCAGCAATTAATAAAGGTGATCAAGATGTTATTGGTTCATACGGATGGTCATTTCCTTTAAGAATAAAAGGTGATCAATACTATGCGTGTTTGTATAAGGGATCTTTTTCTATAACAGGAGTAGTAAGTGGAAAACTAAAATATTTCAATGTGCGTTACTTATATAGTCATAAATCATCTATAGTTCCAACAGGATTTGGAATTAGTATATCTAGAGGTATGTCTTCTGCAGGAATAGTACTCACAAAGAAATCTCGCCATACAGGGTATCCTGAAAAATGTGGTGGCGTTGTGACTTGTTCATAATCTTAATGAATTATAAGGAGAAAATAAAAATGAAGAAATTATTAATGATAGTATTTTTGTTTTTTTTGATAACTTATGGATGTCATATACTAACTCTAATAAATTTAGAGATATTCATGTATGTATTTAATGCATGGCAGGATTTTGAGTTGTATAATGTGCTCTTTAGCGTATACACTGCCTGTGCTATAGTTGTAATAACTATGTATCTTTTGCATAAGAAAAAGAATTAATACACAGGAAAAGACCAATCACTATTATTGATATACTTTGTTTGTTGATACAAATATGAGGCTGTTGAATATTCAACAGTCTTTTTATTTATAAAAACACTTGACTATATAGTTAGCGTATGCTAACCTGTAGACAGTTAGCAAGAACTAACTAGGAGGTCAACAATGAAAGTAGTCTATGCATCAAGAACTGGAAATGTAGAAGCATTAATTGGAAAACTAGGTATTACAGACGCATTACATATTGAAGATGGTACAGAAAAAGTCTCTGAAGACTATATCTTATTTACTTATACAGATGGTTTTGGAGATGTTCCTTATGAAGTATCAGACTTCTTAGAAAACAATCCATCTATTAAAGGTGTTATTGCATCTGGTGATACTGGATATGGTGAAGCATATTGTTTAGCTGGTGATAAGATCAGTGAAGACTATCATGTTCCATGTCTTTACAAAGTAGAAAATGATGGTACTGATGAAGATGTAGAAGCCATCAAAGAGTTACTTTAATATGACCTTAGGATATCATCAATTTGAACATCTTCTTCTTACGCATTGCACACCTACCTTGATCAAGCGTAAGTTAGGCAGTATGTTTCATCTTGATAATAGATATTCAGATGTTCATGAACTTGTAGAATATTATGATCAGATTCTTAACCTTCAAGGATTACGAATAAATCTCTTTTTTTCTCATGGTCGTTATACAGTATATGTATATCTGCCTTCCTCACTCAAATACTTAATGACTAACAAAGACATTCAATCCTTTCTGAAACAATATGATTATCCTGATCATGATATTCTATCTCATCTAGAGAAACGTCTTGAGATGAGTCAATATCCACACGAAATAGGGTTATTTTTGGGTTATCCACTTGCTGATGTATGGGGGTTTGTACATCATAAGAAGTGTCAATGTTGTGGCTATTGGAAGGTATATGAAAATAAACGTGAAAAAGAAAGTCTCTTTAAACAATTTGACTGTTGTAGAAAAGAATTCATACTCCTTTATGAGCAGGGCTATTCTTTGTCACAAATCCTTAATCAGGCTGATAATCAGCCTTTTTCTTTTACCTTAAATGAATTATAATATTTTCGAGGTGGTTATAAATGATGAGGGTAAATGAAGCAGAAACTAAAAGATTATTAGAAGCTGTTAAACCAGCGAAGCTTGTTGCAGCAACTAAATATATTGATGAAAAAGAAGTAGAAAAGCTAGAAGAATGTGGTGTTATGATCTATGGTGAAAATAAAGTACAGGACTTCTTAAAGAAGTATGAAGACTACCATGGAAAAGGTGTATGGCATTTTATTGGTACATTACAGACGAATAAAGTAAAGTATATTATTGATAAGGTACAGATGATTCATTCTGTCGCAAACTATAGATTAATTGATGAAATAGAGAAACAGGCAGCTAAACATGATCTCGTTATGGATATCTTATTACAGGTTAATATTGCGAAAGAAGAATCTAAACATGGCTTTAATGAAGAAGAAATGAATGAAGTTATGGACTACTTAAAAGATAAACCTCATTTAAATCCTAGAGGATTAATGATGATGGCTCCTAATATTGAAGTAGAAGAAACAAGACAATACTTTAAAGCAACTAAAGACCTATTAACTAAACTACAGGAATCTTATCCTAACTATCAATTGACTGAACTATCAATGGGTATGACACATGACTTCCCTATTGCGGTTGCAGAAGGTAGTACAATGGTAAGACTCGGTCATGCATTATTTGATGAATAATTAAAAACATCCCTAGAAACTTATGTTTCTAGGGATTTGTGTTTAGAATGGGAAATGTGGATTATTATATGACTCACAAGATTCTTGACACAATTAAATATGATGTACAGAGTGTAAAATGTAATAAGCGTAGAGGATTTATCAAAGATTATCATAAGTTCACAAGTGATAAGGATACAAAGATTGAATTAATGTTGTATTTTTATGGCTCTATGAGTGATGATGATGCAAAACAGGTACAAAGGTTAATGAAACTTTTATCTGATAAAGGTTTTAATGGAAGTGTTCAATGTTGTAATGGAGAGTATTATAGTGATTCACTTAAACTAAGTACTATTCCTGATATTGAGGATATAGAAAAGTGTGATAATGAATAAATAGTGAAAGAATAGTGAAAAAGTTCTTTATACAGGTATAATTATAGAAAGAAGGAGGGCTTTTATGATTAAGGTGACAATAACTAATGATATTTTAAATTCAATTCTAGAAATAGAACTGAACAGATATAAGATATCGTTAGTAGAATTATCACAGAACGTTTTGAATAAACTTCGTAAAAATTCAAAGATAAAAAGCTCTTATGCTTCAAACAAGATTGAAGGAAATCCTTTGTCTGAAAAACAGGCAGAAGAAGTCATTGAAAGTGATGAAAGAAAACATTATTTGAAGCCAGAACAGGAAGTAAGAAATTATTTTCTTGCATTGAATTATCTAGAAGAGAAGTTGAATAATAAAGAAAAGTTATCAAAAAAACTAATTTTAGATGTTCAGAAGTTAGTTGAAAAAGGTGCTCCTAAAGAAAAAATAGGCTTTAGAGGGCCTATGCCACCAGGAGTATTATTTGCGGTATATGATTCTAAGACAGGAAATCCGGATTATATTCCACCAGAATATAGTGATGTTCCAGGATTACTGGATGAGTTGATAGAGTATGTCAATACTACTGATGATCATCCATTGATTGTTGCAGCAGTTGTACATTATCAATTGGTAACTATTCATCCATTTGAGGATGGTAATGGAAGAACCGCAAGATTATTATCTGGATATATTATGGATTTAAATGGATATGGTTTTAATGGGATTGGGTCACTAGAAGAGTATTTTGCATATGATGTAGATGAATATTATGACTCTATTCAAATGGGGTTACCTGCATTGTATTATTCTGGAAGAGAGAATTCACCACATCCTGAAATTTGGATTAATTACTTTCTGCGAATGGTAAAGTTGTATTCTAGAAAAGTATGTGATCTACAATTATCTTCTGAAGAGGAAGATATTGCAGGAAGTTTATCTTTCTTAAAAGAGAGAGAAAAAGAATTATTAGTATTGTTGATTTCAAGTTATCGAGCTGAGTTCACTCCGATAGAAGTGAGTAAACAATTATCAGTCACAAATAAGACAGTAATTAATAGATTGGCAGGTTTAGTGAAGAACGGATTTGTGATTCCAATATTAGTTAATAAGAGAATCCGTTCCTACAAACTAAGTGAATTTGCGGTAAATCACGAAAAGGAAATTAAAGAAGCAGTTGGGTAAAAAATATGATGAATAAGTACAGAATTACATTCAGTCCAACAGGTGGAACTGAAAAAGTATCAAAATCAATCACAAAGAATTGGGGACATGTAGAAGACATAGATCTTACAATTGTAGATAAGAATTATCATGATATATCATTGACAGAAAATGATATTGCGGTAATTGCTATGCCTTCTTATGCTGGACTAGCACCACAGGTCGCATTAGATAGACTTGCTAAAATCAATGCACATAATTGTAAATGTGTCATTGTTGCGGTATATGGAAATAGAGCGTATGAAGATACACTTGTTCAAATGGAAGATTATGCACATATGGCTGGATTTGATGTCATTGGAGCTATATCAGCTATTGCTGAACATTCTATTTTCCATCAATTTGCGACAGGAAGACCGGATGAGAATGATTGTCATCAATTAGAAGAATTTGGTGATCAGATTCTAGAAAAAGCATCTAATAAGATTAATACTAAACCGAATATTCCAGGTCATAGACCTTATAAGAAAGCAGGTGGAGGAACGATTCCTCAAGCAAATACCTTATGTACAAAGTGTGGCTTATGTGTAATGAAATGTCCAACAGGTGCTATTAGTAAAGATAATCCACAAGTGACAGACAAGAATAAATGTATCTCATGTATGCGTTGTGTGGTTGTTTGTCCAAATCAGGCAAGAAGCCTAGATCAAGAAAAAATGGTAGTCATAGAAACCGCTATCAAAAAGACTTGTTCAATTAGAAAAGAGTGTGAATTATTTCTATAATTGAATAGAAGGAAAACAAGAAGAGGACGAGATAGGTTGATATTTTCATCCTTCTTTCCTCTTTTTAATTCTTTTATACATACTTTGTATTTTACCTTACATATAGACAAATTTTGTGTATTTATCGTTATATTTTATAATTTTATTATGCAAAAAACTAGATTATTTCTTAAAATTCGTTTAATATAGGTTCGATATAATACTCAAAAAAGAGAGAAGGATGTGGAAATATGAAATATTATTTAGGAATTGATGTAGGATCTACAACTGTAAAACTCTATTTGACAGATGAGAATGATAAATGCTTGTTTTCTAAGTACACAAGACATTTCTCAGATGTTAGAAAAACAATCTATGAGTTATTAATTGAAGTAAAGAACCAGATGGGTGATATTGATTTATATCCTGTTATGACTGGTTCAGGAGGTTTATCTCTTGCAGATAAGCTTGGTATTTCTTTTATACAGGAAGTTATTGCGTGTACAAAGACAGTAGAAACATATATTCCACAAACTGATGTTGTTATAGAACTTGGTGGAGAAGATGCCAAGATCACTTATTTTGAAGGACAGCTTGAACAGCGTATGAACGGTACTTGTGCAGGAGGTACAGGGGCATTTATTGACCAGATGGCGACTTTATTAAAGACTGATGCTGCTGGTTTAAATGAATATGCGAAAAACTATAAGACAATCTATCCTATCGCATCACGTTGTGGTGTCTTTGCGAAAACAGATATTCAGCCTTTAATTAATGAAGGTGTATCTAAAGAAGATATTGCGGTATCTATTTTCCAGGCAGTTGTCAATCAGACTATTTCTGGTCTTGCTTGTGGTAAACCTATTAGAGGGAATGTTGCATTCTTAGGTGGTCCACTTTATTTCATGGATCAGTTAAGAGAACGTTTTATTGAAACATTGGGTTTAACTGAAGATGAAATCATCTTCCCACAGAACTCACAGCTATTTGTTGCTATGGGTGCATGTTTAAATGCAAAAGAAAAAGTAGAAAACCCATTAAACATTTCTAAGATTATTGAAGACTTAGAAGGTCTTTCAGACTCCCCTACAGAACTTACAAATGTCTTAGAACCATTATTTAATGATGAAGCAGAATTAAAAGAATTCAGAGAAAGACACTTTACTCATATCACTAAGAAAAGAACACTTAAGAAATATAAAGGTAAAGTATTCTTAGGTATTGATGTTGGTTCTACAACATCTAAGATCATCATGACTGATGAACAGGGTGCTATTTTATATTCTTTCTATAGTTCTAATGAAGGAAATCCATTGCAGTTGATCATGAGTCTGATGAAGGAAATCTATCAGATGCTTCCAGAAGGATGCTATATTGCGAAAGCCGGTGTTACTGGTTATGGTGAAGCCCTTATTAAAGCTGCTTTAAAGGTGGATATTGGTGAAGTAGAAACAATTGCCCATTATACTGCTGCAAAAGCCTATGAACCTGATGTAGATTTCATTCTTGATATTGGTGGTCAGGATATGAAGGCTATTACTATTAGAGATAACGTCATTCAGAACATTTCATTAAATGAAGCATGTTCTGCAGGATGTGGTTCATTCTTAGAAACATTCGCAAAATCATTAGGTTATAAGATTGAAGAATTCGCAGAACTTGCATTAAAGTCTAAACACCCTATTGATTTAGGTTCTAGATGTACAGTATTCATGAACTCAAAGGTAAAACAGGCACAAAAAGAAGGTGCTTCTGTAGAAGATATCAGTGCTGGTTTATCTTATTCAGTTATCAAGAATGCATTATATAAAGTAATTAAGCTAAGAAGTAAAGAAGATATTGGTAAGCATGTTGTTGTACAGGGAGGTACTTTCTATAACGAAGCTGTACTACGTGCATTTGAAAAAGAAACAGGTATTGAAGTAGTAAGACCTGATATCGCAGGATTAATGGGTGCTTATGGTATGGCCCGTATTGCGATTGAAAATGATGACAATGAACCTTCTACTATTCTTTCATTAGAAGAAATAGAAGCACTTGACTATGATACAAAGATTAGAAACTGTGGTAAGTGTACAAATAACTGTATGTTAACTATTACATCATTTAATGATGGCAGAGAATATATTTCAGGTAATAGATGTGAAAGAGGGGCTAACCTTCCAATGACATCTAAAAAGCTACCTAACCTCTATGATTATAAATATGGTCGTATCTTTGGTTATAAATCACTTTCTAAAGATGATGCAAAAAGAGGAGAAGTGGGTATTCCTAGAGTACTTAATATGTATGAAAACTATCCATTCTGGCATACATTCTTTACTCAGTTAGGCTTTAGAGTTGTTTTATCTGCAAGATCTTCTAAGAAAATCTATGAAAAGGGTATTGAATCTATTCCATCAGAAAATGCCTGTTATCCAGCAAAGATTTCTCATGGACATATTGAAAACCTAATTGAAAGAGGTATTTCTTTTATCTTCTATCCATCAGTAGCTTATGAAAGAAAAGAATATGAAGATGCAGGTAATCACTATAACTGTCCAGTTGTTGCTTCTTATCCAGAAGTTATTAGAAACAATGTAGACAGCTTAGAAGAAAAACATGTGAAATATAAGAACCCATTCTTATCTTTAAATAACCCTAAAACCTTATTTAAGGTAATGAAAGATTCTTTAGCTGAATATGATATTTCAGATAAGGAAATGCATAATGCGATTGATAAGGCTTATCAGGAATTAGCACGTGCAAGAAAAGATATTGAAGTTAAGGGTCAGGAAGCATTGGAATGGATGCATAAAAACCATAAGAAGGGTATTGTCCTTGCAGGACGTCCTTATCATGTGGATCCAGAAATCAACCATGGTATTGCAAGCTTAATTACAAGTGAAGGCTTCTGTGTATTAACAGAAGATTCTGTATGTAATTTAAATAAAGAAAACTTAGACTTACGTGTAGTAGACCAATGGACATATCATTCTAGACTCTATCGTGCTGCAGAGTTTGTAACAACTCAGCCAGATCTTGAACTTATCCAGTTAACATCATTTGGATGTGGATTAGATGCAGTTACAAGTGACCAGGTGGCTGAATTATTACAGGCAAGAGGTAAGATTTATACACTTATTAAGATTGATGAAGCCTCTAACTTAGGACCAATCAGAATCCGTATTAGATCACTTAAAGCAACAGTAAAGAAGAAAGACAATACTGTACACTTAGAAAATAAATATGAATCTGAAAAAGTATCATTCACAGAAGAAATGAAGGATGATAGATGGACTATTCTATGTCCTCAGATGTCTCCTATTCATTTCCAGTTTGTAGAAACTGCAATGAATTCAGAAGGTTATAACTTTGTTGTATTACCTTCAGTAGATAAAGATGCTGTAGACCAGGGATTAAAGTATGTCAATAATGATGCATGTTATCCAAGTATCTTAGTAACAGGTCAGATGATGAATGCCTTGAATTCAGGTAAGTATGATCCTCATAAGGTGGCATTGATCATCTCACAGACAGGTGGAGGATGTCGTGCAACAAACTATATTGCGTTTATTAGAAAAGCATTAAAGGATGCACATATGGATTATGTACCTGTTATCTCAGCTAACTTACAGGGATTAGAATCTAACCCAGGCTTTAAGATCACTTATAAGGTGGCTAAGAAGGTTATTATTGGGGCTATGTATGGTGACTTATTCATGAGAGTCTTATATCGTGTAAGACCTTATGAAAAGGTCAAAGGTTCAGCTAATGAATTATATGAATCATGGGTAGAAAAGTGTAAAGAAAACGTTGAAAATGGTTCTATGAAGGAATTCAAGAAGAACGTTTATCAGATTGTAAAGGAATTTGATGAATTACCACTTCTAGATATTAAGAAACCTAGAGTAGGTCTTGTAGGAGAAATCCTTGTAAAATTCCACCCTACTGCCAATAATGAGATTGTAAAGATTATTGAAGAAGAAGGCGCAGAAGCAGTTATGCCAGATTTAATTGACTTCTTCCAGTATTGTTTCTACAATACTCAATATGAACATGAACATTATGATGCAAGCTGGAAATCAGCTAAGTTATGTAATGTAGCGATTAAACTTGTAGACTTCTTAAGAAAAGATATGATTAAGGCATTAGAAGCATCAAATCGTTTTGATGCACCACATCCTATTGATCAAATTGCGAAGAAAGCAAGTGAAGTTGTTTCTATTGGTAACCAGACAGGTGAAGGATGGTTCTTAACTGGTGAAATGATTGAACTCATTGATGAAGGTGCACCAAATATCGTATGTATGCAGCCATTTGCCTGCTTACCTAACCATGTAACAGGTAAGGGTGTCATTAAGGCATTAAGAAGAAAATATCCACAGTCTAACATCGTTGCGATTGATTATGATCCAGGGGCTAGTGAAACAAACCAGCTTAACCGTATTAAATTAATGTTATCAACAGCATTTAAGAACATGGAATCATCTAAATAGTGGAGGAAGATATGGAAGATGGACATTCCACCCCGCCCTCGCGAGGTAGGGCTATTCTAGGCTTTATAAGATCAAAACTGAATTATAATAAGATTTCTGTATTAAAGAAATTAGCCTGTAAGAATAACCCTGTAATATATAGACGTGTATTACAAGAATTAGGCGACTACAAGTATAAAAAGAAACCTGTGAAGGGTATAACCCTTTCACAGGCTGATTATGATACATGCTGCCTTATACTCACTGTAATGGTTGAGAAAGATTTCGATTATTATTATGATCAGGGAGATGTCAAACGTACAATAGAACGTATGATTGACTTGCTGAGTTAGGAGAATATTGTGAGAAAGATTAAAGAAGTTGTTGTAGTAGAAGGTAAAACAGATACAGCAACACTTAAACAGTTATTTGATGTAGATACAATTGAAACATCTGGATCAGGAATCAACGAAGATATTCTATCTCTCATTAAGACTGCTGCAAAAACACGTGGTGTCATTGTCTTAACAGATCCTGACTATCCTGGTACACAGATTAGAAATAAAGTCATTCAGGCTGTTCCTAATGCGAAGCATGCCTTTGTCGCAAAAAAAGATGCCAAGGGTGTAAAGAAACTTGGTATTGCAGAAGCAAGACATGATGCAATTATTGAAGCATTAGAGAATGCAGTCACATTTAGTGATGCTAAAGAATCTATTTCATGGGATGAATTTATTGATCTAGATGTATTAGGAAATAAGAAGAGAAGACTACAGGTCTATGATGCCTTTCATTTAGGTTATGGTAATGCGAAAGCATTATTTAAGAGATTGAATATGATGGGTATTACAAAAGAAGAAGTACTTAAAGCATTAAAGAGTCAGTAGACATATCATCTACTGACTCTTTGTGCGACAGGCAGTCGCTTCTATGTCATGTCAACAGGGGCATGACATTTTCTACTAATAAATGATTATTCAAGATAGGT
>NZ_QTUM01000044.1:0-20499 GCF_003435615.1 Catenibacterium sp. AM22-6LB | reverse complement strand
TTTCCAAGACCCCCAAATATTTAGAGCGAAGGTCTGACCCCCACAAAAATTAAAGACCCTTTTTTAGAAGTTTTAATTATTTATCAGTCATGTTGTTTCTTCATTTTAGCCATTAAAGCTAAAATTTCCTGTGGGTTTGTTAACTGACGTCCAGGAAGTGTCTGTTTAGGTGTGCGGTCACGCTCGGCTTCATCAATTGCATCTACAAAACGCTTTACACTATCTGGCTTTGATATAACAAAATTATGAGTAATACTTGAAGTGGGCATACTGATATCTCCTATTTTCTACTTTATTATAGGCAATGTGATATAAGAATACAATCTTGAAATTTACAATTAATTTAGAATGATATGTAAACAAAATGGTTATCTCAAAAATGACAATTAACTTCTGCTCCCTGTAATGATAAATGGACTTTGTGCAAAGCATATGATAATTGTATCGTAATTCTCTTTACAGAGCTTTTATGTTGAATGATAAACAGAGGAGTATTAAAATTTTTATATGAAAGCGAGGAGATAACCAATGAGTAGAAGAGTTAATAGAATACCTGTCGTTCTTGATACAGGTAATGTAAAAGAATTATTTCCAGAAGATATCAAGATGATCTTAAGAGCTGCTGATATGTGTATTATGAAAGCAGCAAGAAATATGCTTGCTAAGATATTAAAAGGTTCTAAAGACAAAAAGGTATTAGAACTGAAATTAGATGAATGTCCAGCTTATGGATATTATCATAATATGAAATTAGCTGATATTATGCATTATATTGATTGGATGATTGATGAAGATTATCTTAGAATAGAATATGAAGGGCGTCTTCCTTTATTAGTATTTTCTGATGAAGGATGGGCAATAGAGAAAGAAACATTTGCTCAGGAATTATATCAACAATTCTGCTTGGATGTAAAAGAAAATAATCCGCGTGTCATTCATAAATTGATCAAAGTAAATAGAAAGGTTATTTTACGTATACTTGATATTATTGAGGAAGAAGGCAATAAGGAATTTATTCCTTGTTTAGAAGCCTATAAAAAAATAGAAACAAAGAGAATTGGTAGACGTATTATTGAAGTAGAGAAGACAATTAAAGATAAAGTGTAGGAGTTAAGAAAAAAGTGGCAGGCAAGAAATACAAAATGTATATTGCACTGTCACTTTTTTTGTATCATTGGAAGATCCATAACAAAGTAGTCCATTACGACATGTTAATCATGTCGTTTTTTGTGGTTCTATTCTTAAACACTTACAAATACATTATTATGTAAATACTATATGTAAGCGTATACACTTACATATTTGTATTATTCCAACAAAATAACCTCATATATAATTATTACATGTCACAAATTCCTAAATATGGTACAGTCTATAGTGTAATTAGGATTGAAAATGTAACCGCTATCGTCTACTATATTTGTAGAAAGTAATAGGCAATTAAAAAAGCATAATTTTAGAAATGGTATATAAAGGAAGGAGGAATAAATTTTTTTTAATCGTCTATTGTATGCGATTGTTTGCAAATGATTGTGTTATCAATTGCATAAGTGCACAGCTGAATCATATATTACTATGCTCTCTTATTTCTATAATTATTGATATGATAAAGTGGCAAAAAAGCTCTAAAGGTTAAAGAGGAACATTTTAAATTTAATATGAATGACTAAGATAATGAGATTAAGTTTTTTAAAACATATTAACTTGAAATGATAAATACTTTAACTGGTGAGATGCGAAACATAAATATAAAACTTATGATATGAATGTTATAGAATAACTTATTATTGCTAATAACAAACTATCTAGATTGTCAGATATTAAAAAGTGCCTTCATGCGATTGTGTTTATACAATTGTAAACGAATAATTAAAAATTGAAGAAAGGGGAAAGAACTATGAATGTCAAGAAATTCACGAGTTATGCAGTAGCATTGATGATGAGTGTCTCATTAGCACCTATAAATGCGAATGCTGATAACGCAGTGACGAACGGTTATTATAACGATTCTGGTCAGTGGGTTCAAGGTGAATTAGATCAGACCCTGCCAGAAGGTATTCATTCAGTTGATAAAACAGCTGAAGCACTTGGTAACAACACTTATAGGATGAAATTAAAGGTTGTTACTAAACAGAATGTTGAAACTTTTACCAAGAAGTCAGCTACAGTTCTTGTAGTTGATACTTCAAATAGTATGGATGGTAACCGTATTAGAAATTTAAGAGCAGCAGCAAAAGAGTTTGTGCAGTCATATGCTGGTGATAAAGAAAATGTTGGACGTTACCTTGCAGTTGTTGATTTTGCAACTGATGTTAAAGTACCGTTAAATTGGACTGATGTTTCTTCAGTTAATGGTAAGGAAGCTGCCAAAGAAGCAATTGATGATTTAAGAGCTCGTGGTGGAACAAACCTAGATGCTGGTATTAAACAGGCTACATCTTTATTCTTAAAAGATGACGTGGAAGAAATTCAAAAAGCTAACAGAAATACAGTAGTATTAACTGATGGAAAACCAACTTACTATTTAGGAACTTGTGATGATGATTTTTGGTCTTTTTTACATACACACATCGAAATTGGTGGCATAACATACCATGTATATGGTAATGGTCAAGAGTGTTCTGAAAAAAATGTTGAAGCAACATCTGCAGATGCTAAGCTTCTCAGAGACCAATCTACAGTTTATACAGTGTGTTATGGCGCAGCCAGAGATATAACATATAGAGATGGCCCTACAGTTTCTGAATTCTTAAAAGGCAGTATCGCAACAAGTCGTGATAAAGCATATGATTCAAGTGAAACTGATGACTTAACTAAAGTATTTAAGGCTATTTCTGAAAGTGTTACAACTGGTATTACTGGTAAAGACCTAGAAGTATTTGATGGAGCAGCTCCATTTGTATCAGTAAGTCAATTACCTCCAACTGTACAGCCGGATGCAAGTGGCTTTAAGTGGAAACTTGCAAATGCAACGACTACAACAGAAGGTACTCAGACTTATTATACTTATGAGTTAGAATACTTTGTTACATTAGATGCTGATCATCCTGATTTTAAAGAAGGAAAACTTTATCCATTAAATGGTGAAACATATATTGCTATGCCTGATGGAAGTAAAGTTAAATTCCCAATTCCAGGTGCAAAAGGAATTAAGTCACGCTATACAGTTACTTATACTGATGGCGTTGATGGTGAAGTCGTATTTGAAGATAAGGTATTTTCTGATTTAGTAGTAGGTACAGCAACACCTCATTTTGGTGAAACACCTACAAGAGCAGGTTATACATTCACTGGATGGTCACCTGCAGTTGAAGAAAATGTTACACAGAGCATCACTTACAATGCAACTTGGGTTATGAACTGGGTTCCAATGAATGCAGCACCAGTGATTCATGCAACAGATAAGACAATTGAAGTGGGTGATGAATTTGATCCAAGAGCTGATGTAACTGCTGAAGACGAAGAAGATGGAGATATCACTAATAAGATTGAAATCTTAAAGAATAATGTCAATATTAATGAACCTGGTATTTATGATGTTACATACAAGGTAACAGACAATCAAGGCGCATCTTATACAACTACAATTAAGGTTACTGTTAATCCAAAGGCTGCAGATCTTAATGCATGTCCAGTGATTCAGGCAACAGATAAGACTCTTACAGTTGGCGATGAATTTGATCCATTAGCTGATGTAACTGCTGAAGACGAAGAAGATGGAGATATCACTGATAAGATTGAAATCTTAGAGAATGAAGTAGATACAACTAAACCTGGCAAGTATGAAGTAACTTACAAGGTAACAGATAGCGGTGGCGCATCTCATGTTAAGACTATCAAGGTTACAGTAAATCCAAAGATGGAACCTATAAATGCAGCACCAATCATTGAAGCCGAAGATAAGACTCTTACAGTTGGTGATGCATTTGATCCTATGGCTGATGTAACTGCAACAGACGCTGAAGATGGAAACTTAACTGATAAGATTGAAATCTTAAATAATGAAGTAGATACAACTAAACCTGGTAAGTACGAAGTAACTTACAAGGTGACAGACAGCAAGGGTGCATCATATACTAAGACTATTACAGTTACTGTAAATCCAAAGATGGAAGTATTAAATGCAATCCCTACTATCAAGGCTGAAGATAAGACAATCACAGTTGGTGATACATTTGATCCTAAGGCTGATGTTACAGCAGAAGACGTGGAAGATGGAGATCTAACTGATAAGATTGAAGTATTAAAGAATGAAGTAGATACTACTAAGGCTGGTAAGTACGAAGTAACTTACAAAGTAACAGATAGTAAAGGCGCATCTCGCACTAAGACTATTACAGTTACTGTAAATCCTAAGATTGAAACTCTTAATGAAGCACCAACTATTGATGTAACTGATAAGGAAATCACAGTCGGTGATAAGTTTGATCCAAAAGATGGCGTTACTGCAAAGGATAAAGAAGATGGTAACTTAACTGATAAGATTGAAATCTTAAAGAATACAGTTGATCCATCTAAGCCTGGCGTATACGAAGTTACTTACAAAGTAACAGATAGTAAAGGCGCATCTTGCACAAAGACTATTAAGGTTACAGTGAAAGAAAAAGCTCCTGCTCCAAGCAAGGATAACAATAAAACTACTACAGTTGCTCCTAAGACAGGCGATTCTACAAACGTATCTGCAGTGATTGCATTACTTGCAGTGAGTGGTATTGCATTACTCGCATTACTAAAGAAAAAGAAAGTATCATAGTATAACTAAGATATATATCTAACCAAGGGACAGTCGAGAAATCGGCTGTCTTTTATGTTGATTTCGGAAATATCGATAAAATATTGTGGTAATAAGAAAGGTAAGCGTTGTGATGTTACAATTGACTAAATATGTTACGATATGGAGTGATTTAAAAGGCTGTCAATATTGAACATAAAGAATGTTTTGTTTATCATATTAGTATAAGCAACAGAAGTTAAAAAGAAGAGAGTTGGTTTATAAGAAGGGAGGATATAATTCTTTTTAATCATCTGTTTACTATTGTTTGCTCATAATTGATTGCATAAGATGTACTGTTTGGATACTGGATGCATGATAAGAGATTGTTTTTCTTGTATTATTATGATTTATAGATGGGTGGGTGATAAGTTGCTCTACCTACTTAGATCATTGAACCAATCACTTGATATATATATTTGGTATTCCAATGAATATACACCAATACAAATATAAAAATGGGAATTAAATGTAACATAAAAGTTGTTATGTATATATAAGTGTAAATGTTCATTGAATGAAAGACTGTAATATATTAAGTGGACTGATTTCTTTAGCTAATAATGTGAAAATAAAGAAACACTATGAACTAGAAAAATAGGAACTCACCTCATATTCATAAAAGCATTCAGATATGATATTGAATATTGATGAATGGTCAATGTATATGATTATTTCAGAACCAGATAAAGTAATATGAAATCATAGAACTCCGGATGTGCACCTCATATCATTATTATTTTTATGAGTGAATAATAAATATTATTGAGAGGGGTAAGAAAACTATGAATATTAAGAAATTCACGAGTTATGCAGTTGCATTAATGATGAGTTTATCATTAGCTCCAGTTAAAGCAAATGCACTTACGACTGATGGTTCATTGACTAAAGGTTATTATAACGATGTTGGTCAATGGGTTGAAGGCCAACTAAGTCAGACATTACCAGAAGGAATTCAATCTGTCGATAAGACAGCAGAAGCATTTGGTAATAACACTTATAAAATGAGATTAAAGGTTGTAACTAAACAGAAGGTTGAAACCTTTACTAAGAAAGCTGCAACAGTACTTGTTATCGATTCATCAGGCAGTATGATCGGTAAAAAGCGTATGAAGAGTATTAGAGATGCAGCAAAGACATTTGTACAGTCATATGCTGGTAAAGATAAAAACACAGGACGTTACCTTGCAATTGTTGATTTTGACAGTGATGTCGAAGTGAGATTAAATTGGACTGATGTTTCTTCAACAGAAGGTAAGGAAACTGCATATGAAGCAATTGATGATTTAAGAGCTCTTGGTAGTACAAACCTAGATGCAGGTATTAAACAGGGTACAGCTTTATTTAAGAATACTGCTATTAAGGATATTAAAAAAGAAAACAGAAATGCCATTGTATTTACTGATGGTAAACCTAAAAAATATCTTGTAGAATGTCAGCACAAAAAACCAAAGAAAAACGATATCGTTATTGATGGTGTTGTTTATGATAAAAAGAATAAAGGTGGAGTTGAAGCAGCAGCTAAAGCAGCTGCTAAGGATGCTAAATTTTTAAGAGATCAGTCAACAGTTTATGCAGTAAGCTATGGCAATGATAAAAAACCAATGTGGAAAGGTGGGCCTACAGTTTCTGAATACTTAAGGGGTAGTATCGCTACTAGTCCAGATAAAGGATATGATAGAAGCGAAACTGATGACTTAACAGAATTATTTAAAGCTATTTCTGATAGTATTACAACTGGTATTACTGGTAAAGACCTAGAAGTATTCGATGGCTCTGCGCCATATGTATCAGTCAATAGTTTACCAACATCTGTACAGCAGGATGCAAGTGGCTTTAAATGGAAACTTGCAAATCCAACTACTAAAACAGAAGGAAAAGCTACTTATTATACTTATGAGTTAGAATACACTGTTACATTAGATGCTGATCATCCTGGATTTGAAGAAGGAAAACTTTATCCATTAAATGGTGAAACATATATCACTATGCCAAATGGAAGTAAAGTGAAATTCCCAGTTCCGGGTGCAACAGGAATTAAGACTCGTTATACAGTTACTTATACTGATGGTGTAGATGGTGAAGTTGTATTTGAAGATAAGGTATTTAACGTTGTAGTAGGTAGTTCAACACCTGGTTTTGGTGGAACACCTACAAGAGCAGGTTATACATTCACTGGATGGTCACCTGCAGTAGAAGAAAAGGTTACAAAGAGTATCACTTACAATGCAACTTGGGTTATGAACATGGTTCCAATCAATGAAGCACCAGTTATTCATGCAACTGATAAGACTATTACTGTTGGTGATGAATTTGATCCAAGAGCTGATGTAACTGCAACAGACGAAGAAGATGGTAATTTAACTTCTAAGATTATTGTTGAAAAGAATGATGTTAAAACTGATGTTGCTGGTCAGTATGAAGTAACATATAAAGTAACAGATAATCAGGGCGCAACACGCAGAAAAACTATTATTGTTACAATTAATCCAAAGATGGAAGTATTGAACGAAGCACCAGTGATTCATGCAACTGATAAGACAATCACAGTAGGTGATACATTTGATCCTATGGCTGGTGTTACAGCAGAAGATGCTGAAGATGGTAATTTAACTACTAAGATTGTAGTTGAAAAGAATGATGTTAAGACTGATGTTGCTGGCAAGTATGAAGTAACATATAAAGTAACAGATAATCAGGGCGCAACACGCAGAAAAACTATTATTGTTACAATTAATCCAAAGATGGAAGTATTGAACGAAGCACCAGTGATTCATGCAACTGATAAGACAATCACAGTAGGTGATACATTTGATCCTATGGCTGGTGTCACTGCAACAGATACAGAAGATGGAAATCTAACTACTAAGATTGAAGTTAAAAAGAATGATGTAGATACAACTACGCCTGGTAAGTATGAAGTTACTTACAAAGTAACAGATAATCAGGGCGCATCATTTACTAAGAGCATTACAGTTACAGTCAATCCAAAGATGGAAGTATTGAACGAAGCACCAGTGATTCATGCAACTGATAAGACAATCACAGTAGGTGATACATTTGATCCTATGGCTGGTGTCACTGCAACAGATGCAGAAGATGGAAATCTAACAACTAAGATTGAAGTTAAAAAGAATGATGTAGATACAACTAAAGCTGGTAAGTACGAAGTGACTTATAAAGTAACAGATAACCAGGGTGCAACTTGCACAAAGACTATTGCAGTTATAGTTAATCCAAAGATGGAAGTATTAAATGAAGCTCCTACAATCGATGCAGCTGATAAGACAATTACAGTGGGTGATACATTTGATCCTAAGGCTGGTGTCACTGCAAAAGATGCAGAAGATGGTGATCTAACTGATAAGATTGAAGTTGTTAAGAATACTGTAGATACTAAGAAAGCTGGCAAATATGAAGTTACATACAAAGTAACAGACAGCGATGGTGCAACACGTACTAAGACTATTAAGGTTACAGTTAAAGAAAAAGCACCTGCTCCAAGTACTGATAAGGATAAAACACCTACTACTCCAAATAAGGATAAAGATAAGACTACTATAGTAGCTCCTAAGACAGGAGATACTACTAGTGTAAATACTATTATCGCATTACTTGCAGTAAGTGGTATCGCATTACTTGCATTACTTAAGAGAAAGAAAGTATCATAGTATAACTAAGATATGAATTTAGAAGGCAGTCGAGAAATCGACTGTCTTTTTTGCGTTTCAGAAACTATAAAAACTAAGAAAAACTATTATGATAATTTTTGAGCAAAATAGAAATTCATATTTTTTAAATAGATTATCAGATGTTAATAATTTTAGTAAAGCGGTATCATTTAGGTACAGAAAAAGTGATGTACACACAAGATAAAAAATTAAGAGGAGAGAAATTTATGGAAAACAACAGTAAAAGTAGTGTCGTTTACCAAGGTAAAATCCCTGGTAGAGTCAAATACTCATTCGCATTTGGGGCGTTGGGTAAAGATTTAATTTATGGTATGATTGCCACATTCTCAATGATTTATTTCACAGATATTATTAAGGTTGCTCCAGCTTTCATTGGTACAATGTTCTTCGTTGCAAAAATCTGGGATGCTTTCAATGATTTATTTATGGGTATGCTTGTAGATAATACAAGAAGCCGTTATGGTAAATTCATTCCTTGGTTAGTAGTAGGAACATTAATTAACGCATTTGTATTTGTTATCGTATTTACAGATTTTCATCTTACAGGTGTAAATCTTTGTATCTTCGCTTCAGTTATCTATGTTTTATGGGGTATGACTTATACAATCATGGATATTCCTTATTGGTCAGTTATTCCTAATTTAACTTCTGATCCAGAAGAACGTGAAAAAGTATCAGTACTTCCAAGAATCTTTGCAAGTATTGGTCAGTCATTAATTATTGCTGGTTTTGGTGTTCAGATCATCAAGGGTCTTGGTGGAAATTATATTGGTTATCATAGATTTGCTTTAATCATCGCAGCTACATTCATTTTCACTATGGCAGTATGTGTCTTAAACCTTCCTAAAGTTCAGACAAATGATGAAAAAAAGGAAAAGATGAAATTCAAAGATATCTTCACTGTTATTAAGAAAAATGACCAGTTAAGATGGGCTGTATTATTAATTCTATTATATAACGTTGCTATTCAGGCAATCATGGGTGTTGCTACTTATTATTTCAGTTATGTATGTAATAATGCTGGTATGTTATCAGCTTTCATGATCAGTGCTTCAGTTGCTGAAGTTGTTGGTCTTCTTATCTTCCCTAAGGTTACTAAAGCATTATCAAGAAAGAAAGCATTCTTATTCGCATGTGCATTGCCTCCAATTGGTTTAATCTTATTACTTGTTGTTGGTTTTGTTTGTCCTACAAATATATTGTTAACTGCTATTGCAGGTATTATTGTTAAGACTGGTACTGGTCTTGAACTTGGATGTGCAACTGTATTCTTAGCTGATGTTGTAGATTATGGTGAATATGTATTGGGTGATAGAAATGAGGGTGTTGTCTTCTCATTACAGACATTAATCGTTAAATTAACAGCCGCCTTCACTTCACTCGCAATTGGTTTCGTACTAGAACTTACTGGTTATGTTCCAAATGCAGTGCAGTCACTTGCTACACAGAACTCAATTCGTGTATTAATGTGTATTGTACCAACTATCGGTGTTATCTTAGCTTATATCGTATTTAAGAAGAAATATAAGTTAGATGATGAATTCATGAAAAAGGTTGTAGAAAAAATTAATAATTAATTTTAAAGAACAGGCTGATTAAAATCAGCTTGTTCTTCTTTCGCGTATATAATAAAAAGTGTATGATAATAAAAAGTAAGGAGCAGGATTATGAGAACGTTTAGTATTATTCTAGCTGATGATGAACAGAATATCCTCTTTGGTATGCAGAAGGGAATCAACTGGGAGGAACTAGGATTCATAGTGGCAGGAACAGCACAAAATGGGAAAGAAGTATTAGAAATGATGGATGACTTACATCCAGATCTTGTTATTAGTGATATCAAGATGCCTTTTATGGATGGATTAGAACTTGCTAAGACTATTCATGATAATTATATGAATACTAAGGTTATTCTTTTTTCTGGATGGGATGATTTTGAATATGCAAGACTTGCCATTAGTTATGGTGTATCAGAATATCTAATGAAGCCTATAGACTATGATGAGATGAAGAAACTTTTAATTGATATGCATCAAGCGCTAGAAGAAGAATATAATGAAAAAATTAACTGGACACGTTTAGAAAATGCTTATTTTAAAAGTCTGCCATTACTTAGACAACAGTTTTTTACGCAGCTTGTTTTAGGAACAATGGAATTAGAAGAATGCCACCAACAGATTAAGAATCTAGGATTAGAATTAGATAATAAACAATATTGTATTATTGCAGTGAAAATACAAAAAGTCGATCATAAGGATGTCTTTAGTGCACTTTCTATTAAAGAAACATTAAAAGAAGCGTTAGATAAGATTTCTAATGTTTATGAGTTTGGTATAGGTGATAAAGAGATATTTTTACTTACAGGTGATAAAAAGCATGAAATAGGTAAAATATCACGTAGTATCCAGGAAGCAGCTATTATGATTACACGTATCTTTGGTGTACATATATCATGTGGTATGAGTGAAAATACAAATCAATTAGAAGATATCCCTACAATCTATATACAAGCAAAAGATGCATTAGAATATAATCTTGTAGTGCCTGATGAAAGTTATACTTACTATAATGATTTGATGCTTCAAGAAGAAGTTGAAACAGATTGGAATACCACTGTAGAACAGATAGGAAAGACAATTACGTATTGTACAGAAGAAGAAATGAAGAAACAGGTGGAAGAATTAGTTAATTTACTTCACCAATCTCACTATAATCTCAATGAATATCAGATGGTTATTATGGAAATCGCATTCGCTTTTTCAAGATTTTATAAGAAGTATCATATTGTTTCTGATAGTGAATTTGAAGGTTCAAAGAAGATGGTAGTCACTATTCTTTCACTTACAAGTGGGGAAGAACTAGATCAATGGTTACTTGATTATTGTCAGTTAATTCGTTTATTAGTTCAAAAGAAACGTGTAGATAATAATGTGATTTTAGTAGGTAATGCGAAAAAAATAGTAGAAGAAAACTTTTCTGATCCGGATTTAAGTGTAGAAAGTGTATGTGATGCATTACATGTCAGTACCTCTCATTTTTCTAAAATATTTAAACAGGAAACAGGTAGAACATTCATGAATTATATGATAGGTAAACGTATGGAAGAAGCAAAGAAACTGTTATTACAGACAAATTATAAAAGCTTAGTGATAGGGGAAATGGTAGGTTATCCAGAACCTAATTATTTTAGCTATGTATTTAAAAAGAATTGTGGCATATCCCCTGCAAAATATAGGAAACAAAATGATGAAAAATAAGACATTAAGTGTACGTGTTATATTACCTGTTGTTATGTCTGTTTCTATTGTTGCTTGTATTATCAGCAGTATGATGTTATTTTCTTATCTATTCTCTTCTTATTTTAAAAAAGATGCAATAAAGAAGATGGATCGACAGACAATCACATTAGCACAAAGTCTAGAAAATGAAGTCAGTGAGAGCAATAGTCTTGTGAATGATATCTATTATCAGAACATTAAGAAATATGATTGTGAAAATGTTCAGTTTAAAACAGTTATGACTCAGAAAATCTCCAATGAATCAAATAGGATTTATAGTATATCTCTTTATGATATGAATGGGAATAGGGTCTGGAGTTTTGGAGAATCATCCAGTGGTTTCGATACTCAACAATCATGGTTTGAAAATGCGAAAAAGAATACTGAAACCATTCAATATGGTCATCGACACTTGGTGAAATCTGATTTATCAGGTTATGTCATGGATATTAGCCGTTATGTCGAATATATTAATGCTGGAAATATAAGATCAGGTATTTTATTGATGCAGTATTATACAGAGCCTATAGAAGGTATTCTAGATCGTTATCAGAACCAGAAGTCAGCTTATTGCTATTTAACGGACGAATCTAAATCTTTTATATATCATCCCTTTGAAAAACGTATTGCCTCTGGTTTATATAAAGAAAAAACAGTATCCACTGCATTCAAGAACAATCGCAGTATTCATAATGGAGACTGGCTTGTAGAAAGAAAACAGATTGGCTATACGGGATGGAATATTGTGGTAGTGAATTCAATGTCAAATCTATTAGTAGAAAATCGTCGTTTTCATTATATTATCTGGTTTATTCTACTCTTAGTAGGAGCTATTTTGATATTACTTGATATCCAGGTATTTAGAAACTTTACCGACCCTGTTTATCAATTGCTTGCTACAATGGAAGATTTTGGTAAAGGTAACTATAATTCTCGTGCAAAAGAAGAAGGAATTGGAGAATTAAAGAGTTTAAGTGCCAATTTTAATATTATGGTAGATAAATTACAGAAGCAGATGGAAGAAATCCGTCAAAATGAACGTGAAAAACAGAAAATGGAGAAGAAACTACTTCAATCACAGATCAACCCTCATTTCTTATATAACACGCTTGATTCTATAATATGGATGATTAGAAGTGAAGAATATGAAGGAGCAGGTGAAATGGTTTCATCCCTTGCTAAGTTCTTCCGTATCTCCTTAAGTCAGGGAAAGGATATGATACCTTTAGGAAAAGAACTTGAACATGCAACAAGTTATTTAAAGATTCAGAATATCCGTTTTAAAGATAAATTCGACTTTAAGGTAGAAGCCGATCCTAAACTAATGAAATATCTTATTCCTAAACTTTCTATTCAACCCTTGTTAGAGAATGCGATTTATCATGGAATGGAAGGCATGTATGAGGATGGAGAGATTATTATCAGTGTTTATGAGGAAGAGGATAGTATTAAGATTGATGTAGCAGATAATGGTCTTGGTATGACAGAGGATAAGCTTGAGTATATTATGAATCATCAGGTTGTTTCTAGTAAACGTGGATCGGGTATAGGCGTGAGAAATGTTCATGAAAGAATTCAGCTTATTTATGGTAAACAGTATGGTATTACTATTACAAGTGAGTTAGACGAAGGAACAACTGCTACTATTACTATCCCTAAAATGGAGGAAGCAGATGAAACAGAATAAAAGAAAACACTTGATCCTGATTGTGATATTACTGAGTATTGCATTTGTTTCTATTTTATATGTAAGAGATAGGGATTATGCACAAAAAAATAAAAGAATTGCGATCATCTATCCTAAGTATTCGCAATCGTTTATTCAAGAAGTACAGGAAGGAATACAGGATTGTGCATATGATCATCAAGTAAAGCTTGATGTCTGGTATAAGGATGATTTATCCCAAAATGAACTAGATGATCTTATTACACAGGAATATAAAAATCAGGCCATGGGCTTATTACTTGTATATCCAGAAAAGTATATGAGGAAAACACAGTATGAATATGGCAATGTATTAGCTCTTACAGATACAATGCAGGATTCATTCACTTATACCGCTTCTTTTAGTCAAACTTCTCATGAAACAATGAGATTGCCTGTGGACTTTAATCTCCTAAAAGAGATATCTACAGGAAAAAGAGATGCCATTTATATTGAGGATACTTATAAACTAGGTTATAAGAGTATAGAACTAATTAGTCATTGTGAAGGAAAAAGACGATTATCAACTATTTCTTTAAAACCAGAAAAAGTTGATCAGAAAGTAGTAGAAAAAGGCAGTAAAGCCTCACTATTTACATATTAGAGGGTTACCATGAAAAAGATAAGAAAACATAAATGGTTATTATTTATAGTGCTGATTATATGTTTAACACTTACAGCACTAGGAGGTTCACGTCCTAATGAAGATCAATATATTCATGTAGGTATTGCGGTTTATGATCTTGATGATACATTTATGAATAGCTTGATTACAGCACTAGAAAATAGAATTGATGAAGTGCATATGAAAAAGAAAATCTCTTATGAGATATGTGATGCGAAAGGAAATTCAAGACGTCAAAATAAACAGCTTCAGTATATGTATACTCAAAGCTATGATATGATGCTTGTTAATCTTGTTGATCCTTCTTCTGCGGCAAGTGTCTTGAATAATGCAAAGGAATTAGACATCCCTGTTATATTATTTAATCGAGATATTGCTGAAAAGGATTTAAAGATTACCGATAATGTCTGGTATGTGGGAACAGATGCCTCTCAGGCTGGACAAATACAGGGAGAGATGCTCCATAAAATATGGAATCAACAAAGAAATAGAGTAGATAAAAATAAGAATGGGAAAATAGATTATGTTCTTATAGAAGGTGAAGAAGATCACTATGATGCCATTCGTAGAACAAAAGGGTTCCTAGAAAACAGTAAAGACCTTCCTTTAAATACACTAGGTACTTTATCTGCTTCATGGAATAGACAACTTGCTTATAAGAAGTTTTCTCAATTAGATAACAATGCGATTTCTAGTACTGAAGCTGTTATATGTAATAATGATGATATGGCATTAGGAGTTTATGATTATTACAAAGAAAAGAATCTAGCTCTACCTATTATTTTAGGTATCAACAACAGTCAGGAAATGAATGAGAAAATCATGTCTGGTGAAATATATGGTAGTGTAGATAACGATATGGATAAACAGGTATTAAGAATAGTTAAATGTATGGAATCTGTGTTAAATGGAAATACTAAAAAATACAAGAAAGTCTGGTATAGTACACCTTTTGCAGTCACAAGAGAATAAACTATTTGCATAGATAATTCATTCATGTTAGTATGATTAGCATAAACTAACTAAGGAGAATTGAATGAAAGCACATAAATATTGGTCTATTGGTGCACTGATCACCATGATTTGTACTTTCTTAACAGGACATATGAATAAGATAGTTCATGCAGTGTTTGGTGTCATTGCACTTATTTGTATGATTATGTCAGTCTATTCAGGTCATAAGATGACTTCAAGAAAGAACTAGATTAAGTCAGCAACATAATGGTTGCTGACTTTTTAATAATTCGATTAAAAATATCATATATCACAAATGACATGATATGTAACAGTGATAGCGATTACAAGTATATATTATAAAGGTATAATTATCGAGGGTATTGCATAAGAAACGGAGGGTAAAGAAATGAGGAATAAGTTTTTTAAACTTGCATTATCAGCAGTCCTTTCAGTATCCTGCTTAGCAGCAGGTTTCACTGGTGCATCAGGATTAGATGGAAATGCGAACAATATCACAAAAGATGGTTATACAATCACTAAAGTATCTCATCCAGATAGAGGGTCTGGGCAGAGCGATGGTATTCTTTCTTTTGAGGTGATGGGTGAAGAAAGCAATCGTAATCAGAGTTATATATGGTCAAGTGTTGAATATGGCAACTATATATATCTAGGTACTTGCTGGAATCCAATCTCAGGTATTTATTACAGAAATTTGAAAAATAATCTCACATCTCTTTTTGAAAAAAGAGGAGATAAGAATCCCGGTCAGAAGGCTGGAACAGTTGCGACAAACATCTTAAATGTGATGTATGATGGAAACTTCCCGGATGGAGCAACTTCTACAAAAGGGACACCATGTATTATGCGTGTCAATAAGTATACTTATGAAACAGAATTAGTTTATGTTGAAAAAGAAAGTTCAGCATTCGTTAACTGGAACGGATATAGAATGGCTATGGAATACAAAGGTAAATTATATTTTGCATGTGCTGGTTATCCTACATCTCGTTTATTACAGATTGATCCTAAGACAAAAGCAACAAAGGTTGTTATGCAGAAGACTGCAGAAAACTCAGCTTTTTCAAATGGTATTCGTGGTTTAACAGTGATGAATGGTAAACTACTCGTTTCTCTTGCGACTGATGGCGCTGATCCTGATCATATGTTTGAAAATGGTTCACAGCTTCCACAGGCTTATCAGAATGCGATTAAGGCAATCGCAAAGAAGGATGTACGTTATAAGGATGATAATCCAAGAATGCAAGGTGCACGCCTTCTTGAAACAGATGATCCTGAAAATGTAGATAGCTGGAAAGTCATTGCGAACCAGGAAACATTTGATAATCTGCCAGCATGCTGGATTCGTGATAGCATCAATGGTGGTGGATTATGGGATCTTGCGGAATTCAATGGTTCTCTTTATGTATCTATGGTTACAGGTAAGACAGATGCGACAACTGGTGTGACAAATAAACAGGGCTTTGCAGTCTATCGCGGTGATCCACAAAAGGATGGTTCATGGAAATGGACTCCAATCATTGGTGATACATCTAAAGGGGCTAAATATGAATTTGGTCTAGGTAAGAAACAGTCATGTGCAGGTAATCTTTATGTATATAAGGATCATCTTTATATTGGCGGATATAACGACCCAATGCTTGATTTAGCTGAAATTGGTAATAAAGCAGATTTCCACTTACTTTATCAGGATTTAAAGAATCCTGCCTGCTTAAACCGTATGGATAAAAATGGAAACATTGAACTAATCAATGATGATGGATTTGGAGCTGCTTCTACGCAGTATCTATGGAGATTCTCTGAATACAACAATAAACTTGTTATTGGTACATTTGATATCACTACACTCGCAAAAGGATTTACACAGCTTACTGATGGCAGTCTTTCAGAAATGACACCTGAAGAATTCAAGAAGAAGATGGATTATGTAGAAGATCTTCTTGAAAGCTTAAAGAAGGATCCTTCTGGAGTTGCAGTTGCATCTGAAGATGAATCAGTAGATGAAATGATGGATCAGCTAGAAGATATGAAAGATATCGTAGAAGGAGACAACAGATCAAGAGAAGTAGATCAAGATATTGTTGAAGTATATGATGAACTCATTGCAAACTATAAGAAATTTGTTAAACCATTATTACATGAAATTAATCCAGAACTTGAAAAACAGATTGATGATATTATCTTGAATAGTACAGTAGAAAACTTTGTATACTATTATGGATGCAGTCAGATTGTGTCTAAACAGGAAGCAGGATGTGATGTATTGGTTTCATCTGATGGTGTTCATTTTGATGCATTAACTCGTAATGGATTTAATGATAAGTATAACCATGGTGGACGTGCATTTATTCCTACTGATAATGGTTTATTCCTTGGCATGGCTAATCCATTCTGGGGTGCTCAGCTTTGGAGAATCACAGATGGATCAGAGAATCCAAAACCAGATACAGATAAAACTGATAAACCGGATACAGATAAAACTGATAAACCGGAAATCAAGGAAGATCAGCCATCTGATAAAGGTAATACAACTATAAAACCTACAGAAACTAAAAAAGAAGACAAGAAGAAAGTCAATACAGGTGATCATACTCAGGTGATGATCTATGTAGTTGCAATTATCATCTCAAGTCTAGCTGTAGTATTATTAAAACGTAAAAAAGCAGAAAACTAAACAATACCTATCTCTCAGGTCGATGAATTTTATTCATTGACCTTTTTTCTATTGACAAAAATCTCCATCTGTCTTCAATGTTCTATATAGAACATTGAAGTTCTAAATAGAACGATAAAAAGGGGACTTAATATGTATTTCTGGGATCAACATAAGACGATTACTCTTTATTATGAGATGATAACAGCATCTACCTGTGATAAATACAATCTTAAAAAGATGGAATATGATATATTAATGTTTTTGTATCATAATCCTGAATACAATACTGCTGCAGATATTGTCAGAATAAGAAAGTCGACTAAATCCCATGTCTCAACTGCCTTAAAGGTGTTAGAAGACAGAGGATATATTACTAAAAAGACAAATGAAAATAATAAGAAGCGTGTAGAACTATTCTTAGAAGATTCAGCCAATGAAATCGTGAAAGAAGGGCTCAATGTTCAAAATCAATTTGCGCATGATATGCTTCAGGGTCTCACACAAGATGAGATAAAAGTATGTAAAAAAGTATTTGAGAAAATTTGTAAAAATGCAGAAGAATGCATTCAAAAGAAAGGATGATCAATATGAATGAAAAATATGTACCTAAAATGCCAGATATCATGGAGGCTATCTTTGATACTTGTTATTTATTATTTGACTTAATGGCTGGTGTAATCTTTCTTACAAAAGCAAATGGCAATATGTTGTTTACTTTATATGGTATCTTAACTCTCACATTATGTGGGGGTGATACTTTCCACTTAGTTCCTAGAATCATTAGAGCGTTCAAAGGAACTAATGAGAAAATTAAGAGACAACTGGGCATAGGTTTACAGGTTTCTTCTATTACTATTACTGTTTTCTATATTATCTTACTTTATATCTGGAAACTTACATTTCCAACACTTAAAACTCCATTTATTGTAGAAGCAATGATCTACATTTCAGCAATCATTAGAATTGTCGTATGTTTCTTACCACAAAATGACTGGTGTGGGGATGAAGGTAACTTAAAACTATCTATGATCAGAAATGCTGATTTGCAGTTACTGGTATTGGAATAATTATTCTATATACAATGAGTGATAATACTGGTAACCTTCATATGACAAGAATGGTTGCAGCTATTATTATCTCATTTGGCTGTTATTTACCTGTAACTTTATTAAGTAAGAAAAAACCTAAAATTGGTTTATTAATGATTCCTAAAACATGTGCCTACATGTTGGTGATTGTAATGGGATTACAGCTACTATTTAAGTAGAATAGTGTTATAATAGTTGTGTAATAAATCATTAAGTGAGGTAGAAATGATGGAACAAGAAAGATATTCAATACTATTTAGTTCTCCAACAGGTAATACAAAGATGCTTGCAGAAGCAATTCGTGATGCGTTATCTGAAGAAGACTGTGATTATTTTGGACCATGTAAAGAAGTAGATTCAAATATGCTTTATATTGGTTTCTGGACAGATAAGGGCAATGCGGATGCAGCAACTCTTAAACTATTAGAAACCTTAAAGAATAAGAAGATTTTCTTATTTGGTACAGCAGGATTTGGAGTAAGTGAAGAATATTTCCAGAGAATTCTAAATAATGTGAAAACAAGCATTGATGCAAGTAATACAATTGTAGGTGAGTATATGTGTCAAGGTAAGATGCCACAATCTGTACGTGATCGATATGTGAGGATGAAAGCACAGCCTGATCATATGCCTAATATTGATATGCTCATTGAAAACTTTGATCAAGCTTTAACTCATCCTGATAAAAATGATTTAAATAACTTGATAGCTAAAATTAAAGCATAAGGGGGATAATAAACCACTTATGCTTTTCTCTTATGAAAGGAGTACATTATGATTATTCATGAACTCAACTGGTTGTGGTCATTACTTGGTATTGCGTTATTTTGTGCTTTTATTGCATTATTAATCTGTAAAACCATATACAAACAGGCAAGCATGAAAGTATTGATTATTGTTGCAGTCATAGGATTCTTACTGGGAGTCCTAGGTGTATTTATTTATGCCAGTCAGGCTATGCCTCTATAGTTAATTTCTTTTGCGATATAGAGGCAGTTGGGCCGTTTTGTATATCATTAAGTAAAAAGTTTTTAACTAGAATAGTGACTCGATTTGTGTTATGGTAATGAGTAAGAAAGAGGTGTATTTTACATGTTAACATTTTTGATGTTTGCTGCTGTTATTGGTTTTGCGGTAGTGATGAGAGAGCGTACTAAACATAAAGATGACTATCGTTACGTTGCAGCACAATACTTGATAATGGGAATTATCTGGGGTCTTATTGCCTTATCTGATTATCTAGATTATGGTGTGCGTATGCCATATTTTGGACTATATATCGCAATTTTTGTATTTTCACTATTCATGTGTATTAGATCCATATTGAATCATAATTAGAGTACTTCGGTACTTTTTTTATAGGAGATGAGCGTAAAACCCATTACCTTTAGGTGATGGGTAGTTCACTTTTGAAAGTAAGATAATTATCAGCCTCTAGAAACTGTCTATTTCATCTATCTATGAAAACAGAAGTTGTACCATATAAAAAACAAGATACAAAGAAAGATGAAAAAGATAAGACACCTGCTAAAACAGGAGATAATACACAGCTGGTTGTATTTGCAGCATTGTTCTTAGTATCAGGAATTTATCTCTTAATGAGAATGAATAAGAGTTAACCCCATAACAGAATCTCAGTAATGAGATTCTGTTTTTTGTATGCCGGGCATGGCATATATCTAGGTGGTGAAAGTCCACTGTGGGGGCGA
>NZ_QTUM01000043.1:0-20885 GCF_003435615.1 Catenibacterium sp. AM22-6LB | reverse complement strand
GTAGAAAATGTCATGCCCCTGTTGACATGACATATAAGCGACTGCCTGTCGCACAAAGACCTAGACACCTAAATGTCTAAGTCTTTTATTATGTCTTCAGATTCCACAAATCCAGGATCCATATGTGTCAAGAAATGCCACTCATCTGAACTTCTATATAAGATGGCTTCGCCATCTTCAGAACCAAAATAAGCTCTCTCTACCTCATATCCTTTAGATTCTAAGTATTGTTTAACACATCTATAGTTATGTTCTCTTTTCTCTATATAATCCTTAAGTTCATCATTAGGAATAGAATAAGCATCCACTCTTGTAGATCCTTCAATCATTCCATCTCCTGGTATAGATAAGTCCACTATCTCATTCCAATAAATATCTACTCTTACATCACCTGTAAACATATATGTAGTAAAAGGTACAATATGACCATTATATCCTAGTTCTACATAATCAGGTACAGTAGTAGAATCAAAGTACTCATACTCAAACCCTTCAATGTCTTCATACTGATATCCAGCTAATTGAGATATAAGCTTTCTACCTTCCTCTATTGAGAAAAATAAGCCAACATTAGTACTTAACTCACCTTGACTTAATTGTAATATATACATAGTTATCACCTATTTTTTATAGTAGCTTAAGTTCTCTTCTAATCCATCTGTAATAGCTCCTTTAAGCTTCTCTGGACCTACCACAATAATCATTGGACCAAACTGTCTAATCCAGTTCATTAAACCTGTATTAAAGATAATTCCTTCAACACGTGTTTCATACCATTGATGATCATTCTCTATTGGCGCAATAGTCTTATTAATAGTAATATCTTTTCCTAAACGTGATACAACTTCTCTAATAAGTACGCCATCAAACTGAATATGCAGTGTAATTTCATCACCATCAAAGAAACTATTCATTGACTTCGCAAGTGATTGTTTCAATGATTCACTCATTTTTTCCTCATCATCAAAATCAAAATAATATGTACGGCTCTTATCTAACTTTCTAATACGATCAATACGGAATGTAGTCAATGAGTCCTTATGCTTATTATAATAAGCACGTAAATAATAATGACCATCCACAATCACTGTATTATAAGGACTCACATTATAATATTCATGATTAATACCTGCATTACCCTTAGTAGAATATGTTTCTACAGGATGTCCATCCCTAATAGTATAGTCTACATACTGGAAACGTATATCCTTCTTATTACGTATTGCAGAAGTAATAATCTTTAGATTTTTACTTAGAGAATAAACACCTTCATCATCATCTTCTAATTCTGGCACAATGAGATAATCCTTCTGTTTAGCAGGTGAAAGTTTTAAAAGCTTATTAACTATTTCTCTTTTATCATTATTTGTGAGATCTTGACGATAATTCACCATATCAATAAGTAATTGTATCTGTGCTTCATCAAAATAACCTGTTTCAATCATATAACCAAAACGTCTCACTGCTTTGATTATTTCTTTTCCAAACATTAAAGATGTAAATACATTGATCTGTTTAATCACTGCATATACAGCTTTTAAACCAATATCATAACCTTTTTCTTCTAATTGACGCTGTATATCTTCTGCACTGATGCATTCCTCTGAATTCATCAATAATGAGAAGACAGCCCACATTTTTTCTCCCATCTTATGCCTCCTGATACCTGGTAAGATACCTTTTTACTATAATGATCCACAAGCTGGAAATAACCAATCAAGTCATAAGATGCATAAAGATTTAGAAGTGATTCATCTGGTTCCACTTCACAATTCTCCAAGTATTCATAAGCCCCTTCTATATCTTCTTCAACTAAAGAAAAGTAAGCAGCCTGTGCATAAGTAATCACTTCTTTATCTACTAATAAAGAGATAAGTGCAAGATATGAGAAAGGCATCAAATGTCTCACAATACGGTATACATCTAATGGTGATCCATTATGGAGCATATAGTTACATAAATTCTTATTCAATGATTGAATACGAGGATGTTCTCCAAATAAGTATTCAATCATTACGAGATGATTTTCTAAACATTGCATATCATCTATTTCATAGAGTTTCTTTAAGGCTAGACCTAAGTATTTCTTTTGGTGCGCCTTAATATAACCTTCTATTTTCTTCTGACTTCTGCAAGTATCAATAAATGAATCATGATATACATCAATGACATCTAAATAGTCCTTTAATTTATTTAATGAGATTGATGTAATTTCTTTATAACTTTCTAACATATTCTTTCCCTCCTCTTTTTTCTAACACTATTATAGCGAAGAGAAAGAATTTATGCGTTAAAGTTAATGGCGATAACACCTTATTATAGGTGTTTTGATAATTTTCTTTTTATTAATAATCCCATAAGTTCATATCTGGGTAGTTTGTTTCATATAAAAACTGTTCATTCATGACTTTAGTCAATATGGCAGCCCAGAGTATCAATGCATAAAATGAGTTATTTAAACATTGTACTGTACCTCCACCATTGACCTTATCTTCATATACATAAAGTTCTTCTTTTTCTGATGGTACATAATCTAGTTCATCTAGATCATCTAATATACCATCATATGGTCGAGTACTCGTTTCTTCTATGACATCAATCCACTTCTTATATGCTTCTTCTGTATGATCATATGAGAAAAAACGTATCGCAGCACGCAACTTGTATATAGCTGCATAGACTGCATTGAATGTAAGTTCTGTATAGGGTTTTTCTGTAATAAGCTTAGGTAAGAATATACCTGGCTTAAAAGTTAAATGAATACTAGGTTTTACATCAGTATAATCATGGGTAATACCCACACTCGTACGTACATATTCTCTTGATAGTTTTATTAATGCAAGACATACACACATATTCGCATATTTCATATCATCTACTAATGGGAGTGAAAAACCTAAGTCTGCACCATATTGTCTAGAGAAGAAAGGCTTAAAGACAGCTTCTTCATCATATTTATAAGTAACCGCAAAAGTATAGTCTTTAAATGTAATACCATGAGTCTTAAGAGAGTCTCTTAATGCTTCATCATAATCCTCATAATTATTCTCCAACATATCCTCTACGACTTCACCACTTGTCATAACAGCTTGAAAGCTTAATTCCTGTAAAAGAACTGCTGCTTCTAATCTTTTAGTAATTTCTCCTTTGGTGATACACGTCATATCACCACTTTTCAATAAATAACGCAAGCTTTGTGTAGCTGCACTTGTCTGTACAACCATTTCAAATTCTCTTTGCATATATATATACCTCCTTTCTATATGAAAAAAAGCAGATTCATCATCTGCTTCCTACTCTGCGAGATTTTTGATGAATTGGATTCCTACACCACCAATTCCCATATGAGCACCTACAACACTTGGTAACTCTCTCATGGTAACTTGACATGGACCTAATTGTTCTTCAAGATAGTCTCTTACACGCTGAGCTTCTTCAGGTGCAAGAACATCTTCAATCGCAAATGTATAATCTTTCGCATTTGCGCCTCTTTCAACAACACGATCAGCAAGCATCTTACATGCCTTACGTGTTGTTCTTACTTTGCCTAAAGTATCAATCTTACCACCTAATTCACTATTCAATTCCATAACTGGAACAAGCTTCAACATATTGCCAAGCATTGCGACTGCAGGCGTAATACGCCCACCCTTTTTAAGGTGATTCAAGTTTGGTGTAAAAATAATTGTACCTGAATGCTTAACCATATCTTCAAGCTTTTCTTTAATTTCAGAAACAGACTGACCCTTTTCTACTAGATAACGTGCTGCTTCAATAAGCTTCTTTTGAACATGTGCTGTTCCTTGAGAATCGATTAAAGTAATAGGCATTTCTACTGTATCAGCTGCAACCTGCATACCATTTAATGTAGATGATAAACCAGTTGCGATAGGAATCCCAATTAACTCATCATAACCATCTCTTTTTGCATCTTCCATCGCCTTCATTAATGAACCAGTCGAAGGTTGAGATGTTGTATACATATCATCTGTTTCCTTCATCTGATTAAATACATCAAGACTTGTGATTTCTAATTGATCTAAATATGTCTGACTACCATGACCAATACATAATGGTGCAATATAAATACCTTCATGCTCTCCATTAATATCAATCTGACAGCCACTGTCTGCAATAATCGCTATTTTACTCATTTTTAATACCCCATCAGTGATAATTCACTATGTACATTATAGTTTATTTCTTTTTATTTTACAACTTTTACGCTATAATACGAACGGGTGAAACTATGAGATCAATCAAAGAAACAACGACAAATACAATCATTATTAAGAAATCAGAGTTCATTACAACTCTTATTCCATGTAATGATGAAAAAGAAATAAAAGACTTAATAGAACTCTATTCTAAAGATGATGCAACACATAACTGTGTTGCTTATCGAGTAGGTCCTTTAGAAAAAGCAGATGATGATGGAGAACCATCAGGTACTGCAGGACTTCCTATGTTGAATGTATTACAGAGACAAAAAATAGATAATGTAATTGCGATTGTAACACGTTATTTTGGTGGCATTAAACTAGGGGCTGGAGGATTAACTCGTGCTTATACTAATAGTGTTGCAGATGCATTAAAAGAAGCAGAAATAGTCGATAAAGAACTTGTTAAACTATATCGTATTAGTGTTGACTATCACTTCAGCCGTAAGGTATCTTATTTAATACAATCTAAGAATCTATTATTAATGAATACTGAGTATGATGAAAAAGTTCATTATGATGTTTATTTAAGAGATACATCATTTTTAGATGAACTCAATGAACTGACTGCATCCAATATGCATTATGAGGTTGTAAAGGAAGATTATATTCCTGTTGAGGTATAAAGATGTCTAGTATAGAAATATTACTTATTGGTATTGGGTTATCCATGGATGCTTTTGCGGTGTCTGTATGTAAAGGATTATCTGTAAAGAAGTTATCTATTAATAATATATTGTTATGTGGTGTATGGTTTGGTGGATTCCAGGCATTGATGCCATTTGTTGGTTATTGTCTAGGTTCCACATTGAGTGGTTTAGTGGATTCTATTGACCACTGGATTGCATTTATACTACTCGCATTTATTGGAATCAATATGATTAAAGAATCATTTGAAGAAGAGAAACAGAATGATGACTTCTCATGGAAGACAATGTTGATGCTTGCTATTGCGACTGCCATTGATGCACTTGCGGTAGGTGTTACGTTCTCTTTTGAATCAATCAATATCTTCATGGCTATTTCTATTATTGGTTTAACGACATTTATTATTGCATCAGCTGGTGTATATATAGGTCATATATTTGGGAATAAATATCAACAGAAAGCACAGATCACTGGTGGTATTATTCTTATTCTCATAGGTGTTAAGATTTTAATAGAAGGTTTAGGAATTATTTAAGAGAATCTACGTGATTCTCTTTTTTAATTGACTATAATAGTATATAAGAGGTGATTTAAATGAATGAATTATCAAAATTATATCAGTTAGTATTAAACAGAGAATTAGATATTCCTAAAGGTCATATTCTAGATATTAAGAAGATTGACCATAAACTTCTTGCATTTATGCAATGTGTGTATAATACAGGGGAACTAGGACATGTTTATACATTCTGGGATAATGATACTCAGGTTGATCAAAATGCTCTTTTAGACACTTATATTGAAGGTATGCGCTTATTAATGAGTATTGCGTATGACTTACAGATTGATGAAATCAAGAATCATGAAGAAATGCCTGAAAAGAGCAGTTCTGTTGATTTACTCTTTAAAGTCAATCAGGATATTCTAGATTTAAGAAATGGTTATAGTCCTATTAAGTTACAGGATGCTTTGGATGATTATTTCCATTTTGGATTTTCTCTAGGTATCACATTTGATGATATGTTGGAAGGATTGTAAAAAAACATAATAAATACATAGAGAATACATACGAATTACACAACTTACATGTATATTATAAGCATGAAAGAGGTGATTCTTATGATCTATATTATTCTAACTATTATTGCAGTATTACTAAGTACTTTAATCATGGGAGTTGCAAATAAGTATACAAATAAAAAAATCCATGATCTTGATCATGAATTGAATATACATTGAGACTCCCCCATAACGAAAAGAAGGCAGCTATTGTGGCTGTCTTCTTTTCATTTGAATTCCTTCATATTCGTTATGAATACTTTTTACGATACTATTGAAATCATTATCAGGTACAATAACGTCACATATAGCATCAGATGAACCATATACAATACTTTCTTTAATATCTAACTTTTCTTTTAATCTTTCCAGCATATTTTCTGGAGTGGCTTCATAAGAAAGAATCTTAAGTAAGCACATGCCTTCAAAATAATCTTCTTCTACAAAATAACGCAATTGTTTATGTAATCCTAAATCTATCAGGTCATCTATAATATCATAGATAATCTCTTTTGTATTAAGAATACTTATATAAAGAGGTTGATATGAGTGTGTAGGCATACCAAAGATGTAATTACGATAAGGGGATTGACGCATCATATCATAATAGTCCATTTGTTCGGACTGGTCGAAACTATTATAATATGTCAATAATACATCGTCTTTGAGAACGTGATAAAAGTAATTAAGATGTTTATCATCTAATAATTGAGTGATCTTTGTACCTAATGTTTGTGATAATGGGTAGGTACAAAGTAATTCATTTTTTGGTACGTCATACAAAATTGCGCCATCTAATGCGATCACTGGGAGATGCAATTTAAGATGTTCAATTTCTGCCTGCATGGATGCAGGTGTTCTTTTTGTGATGATAGTGAATAAAGCACCATCATCTACTATTTTATTCAATTGAGTCTTATTGAAGTCATTTAACTGCTGGTGTGCTGTTTGTTCCATATCGTCAAGTTCAGCTACAAAGAGAACATCATTTCTTCTTTTAACTGGTAGATGTAATGTACAGACAAGATAACCTACGCCAACGCCAATACATGTATCTAAGACACGATAGAATAAGAATGAGTAAGGTGAAATACCAGCATGGGGAATCACTGCAACACTTAAATAAGCCACACAGGCCATAAATGCCATATGCTGTACTTTAAATAAGACTGTTAAATAAATAGTCAACATAATAAATAATGCATTAAGTAAATCCCATGCGAGATCAATATGGATGAAAGGCTGTAAAAACATGACAATAGCTCCTGTAATTGCCCCTATAAGTGTGCCGAGGGCTCTTACAAGTGCCTGGTTCTTTTCATTCTCTTTATCTGGCTGAATACAGATAATTGTGGTTATAAGGACATAGAAAGGTGATCTCTGTACACCAAAGAGAGTGAATAATACCATGATGATGAAGACGGCAATACTTGTTTTAATAATACGTAATCCGATTCTAGGCATAATTACAACTCCAAACTATCATTACCGGCTTCAGCCATCATTTTTTCTCTACAAGATAGAACTAATCCATCAATAATTTCCATATGTTCAACCATCTGTCTTCTAAACAAATGTGTAGGAAGCAATATCGCAATTTCATCATAGTCTTTATCATTCTTCTCTCCTGTTTCCTGTCCATAATAGACACGAACAAGAGGTGCTTCTTTTTGAATACTGAAGAATGTATCCCAGATGATTGCATAAACCTGCGCAGGTGTAAGATGAAGCTTCTTAGTATCAGGAAGTGCATAAAGAAGTAAGATGCCTCTGACTGCATCTGTCTTTCTCTGGTCTACTGAACCGTCATGTTTATAATAACGTTCTATATCATAGCCATCAGCCAGATAAACAAGGGAACGGGGAACAGGCTGATGTTGTGAAAGGATACTTTTAAATCGTCTCATCGTATGGTGTGAGACATCCTTTCCTTCTAGCAGGTCTCCAGAAGGTGATGTGAGTAGCACTGGATTTTCTCCTGCTTTACCATGAAATGTTTGAGGAATCAAATATGCATCACGTAATAAATCAAACATAGATTTACCACATATAGCGAGTAATAATGCACTAATATCCTGATTTGAATAACTATCTAGAACGACTTTTGAAAAGGTCTCATTGTTTAATTCTTCTGATCCCTGAAAGTCTTCTAGACTTGAATTGAATGTTTCTCTTAGTCTTGCACAAGCTTCTTTACTTGCGAGTATTTTGTGAAATATGTTCTCTACTTCTTGAACACGTGGAAATAATGGTGTCATAGTTTTAACCTCCATCCACTTGTGATTATAGACTTTATATATCATATGTAAAATGTATCTTTGAGATATTGATGATATGTTTATTACATAACAAAAAAAGTGATCCGCAACTGAATCACTTGTAATAGTCTTTTGTATATTGAGACATTTCCTGTTTAAATAAACGCATAAGTATAGGTGCACAAAGTAAATAAAAGACAAAATTACCTACTGCATGGAATGTATCAAATAAGAGCCCCTGGGCATAATAGATACCAAACCAGACAGGACCACCAATAATTAATTGTTCGAGTGAGACAACAAAGCCAAAGACATAACCCATTAAAAAGGCATAGAGAGCCATAAGAAGTAATGGGGGTTCTTTGTTTATTTTCTTATAGAAGTCACTGATACATTGAGTGAATAAACAGATGACTACCCATGAGAGAATCTGGAAGATTGTCCATGTTCCCATACCTAGAATCATATTGGATGCAATAGTTGTGACTACTGTGAGTTTAATTCCAAATGATAAGCCAAATAAGAGTACAGATATAATAATGATAGATGTAACAGGTTTAAAGTTAGGAAGTGCCTGTAAGGCTACTCTAGAGGCAATATTGACTGCAGAGAGAATACCTATCAAACATATTTCTCTTGTCTTATTGTTCAGCGTTGACATAATACCAGATGACTTGATCTCCTGCTTTTAACCTATAAGCTCCTGCCCCAATATTTGGTGGTGTACCATTCACCTTATACATCCATCCAGAACTTGGCCCATGATCAAATTCTTTTAATCCATCTATACCTGATACATAAACAGTAGAACCAAACCCTTTTGTAGAGATACTCTTACCATTTTGTCTCGCAAGTTCTCTTAAGACACTATAAGCTGTAGAAGAACTATTCACTTCTATATTCCCCTGCATCATTGTGCTATTTACTCCAATCACCTGTACTGAAACAGTTTGTTTTATAGATGTTTCCTGTTTAGGTGGTTCTACTTGTTGAGGAGCAGAGGTTTCTTGTTTACTAGAAGAATTGTTTGTTTCTGTCTTCTTTGTCTCTTGTTTAGTAGAAGAAGATTTTGTTTCTATTTTCTTTGTTTCCTGCTTCTTAGCCTCTTGTTTACTAGAAGAGGATTTTGCCTCTTTCTTCTTTGTTTCCTGCTTCTTAGTCTCTTGTTTACTAGAAGAATCAGATGATTTTGTATCAGTCTTCTTCGATTCTTCTTGTGACTCTATTTGTTTTGTCTCTTCTTTTTTAGAAATATCTTTCTTCTTTATGCTACTTTTTACTTCATTACTAATAGTAGGCTGAGACTGGAATTGTCCAGTTATACCACGATAAGCTGTAAAGCCAAATATAAAGACAAAAGCGATTGCGACAAAGGCAATCGCTAATTGTTTAGTTGTGAATTTCTTCATTATTTCTTTTTACTTTTAATAACTAATACGATCACACCAACAGCTGCGATAGCTGCCACTACATATGCCATCACATTTGTGTTATCACCTGTATTAACTACTTTTACTGTTTCCTTCTTTGGTTCAGTAGTAGTTGTTTCTGGCTTTACAGCTGGTGTAGTTGTACTAGGTTCTGTAGATGTTGTAGGTGTTTCAGGTTCAGTCACTACTGGTGTAGTAGTCTTTGTATAGTCTCTTCTAGCTTGTAATACAAAGCTTCCGTTATTGATTACACCAAGTGCTCTTGCACCTTCTACTGATGCATAAGCATTAGGTTCTAACTTGAATGTGTTGTAGTTTAATGCATTGAATGTACCATCTTCATTCTGATAAGAAAGTAAATAGTTATATGCATTTGTATCTAATGTATAACCTGCAACAGATAATCCTTCTAATACACAAGACTGAGTATCCGCATTTCCACCCCAGCCAATATCATAAGAACCATCTGTACTATTTAACTTAGACTGTATAAAAGTATATGCTTTTGAGATAGCTGCCTCATAAGTAGAACGTCCTGCAACACTTAATGCTTCCATAGCCCATCCAGTTGTATCTAGATCTGCATTTGGTCCCTGATATTCATACCAGTAAGCACCATTGTCCATAGCCATAGTAGATAACTTATCTGCAACAGCTTTTACCTTAGGTGAGTTTACTGTTTCTAAAGCCATTAATGTCCAAATAGTAGCCCCACATCCACCATTTACATCATTTGTAAGAGTACCATCTTCCTGTACTCTATTTTCTAGGATTTCAACTAAGTTAGTCTTATTGAAATCTTTTGGATTTTCACCTAATAAAGAAATTGCGATAATAGACTTAGCTAAATCACCATAAGAGGCAGTAACATAATCTGTTTCCTTGAAGTTATTTAATAAAGCATCAGCCTTATAATCAGCTTCCATACCTGTAGCTTCATACGCAATAACTGCATCAGGACTATCTAATGCGATAGTCTTTAAATAATTTTGTGATTTAAGAAATGCATCATCATTCGCAAAAGCTGCTGAGAATGATAACGCAAATGTTAAAGCGATAGAAGTTAATACTGTAAATATTTTTTTCATTCTTATTCTCCTCCAAATACTTTATCCGCAAAACGCACTGTTTCCATTGCGTCTTTCGCATAACAATCTGCACCGATACGATCTGCATATTCCTGAGTCATAACGGCTCCACCTACAACTGTAAATGTATCAGGCTTCTTTTCCTTCAACAACTTAATTGTATCTTCCATACTCACAACTGTTGTTGTCATTAAAGCACTGAGTCCCACTAGTTTTACATCTTCTTTTATTGCAGTATCCACAATTAGTTCAGGTGGTACATCTTTACCAAGATCAATGACATCATAGCCATAGTTTTCTAACATAACCTTCACGATATTCTTTCCAATATCATGAATATCACCCTTAACTGTCGCAATGATGATTTTTCCTTTCATTTCTCTTGGTTTACCTGCCATAGAGTCTTTAATAACTGCAAATGCAGCCTTAGCTGCTTCAGCACTCATTAATAACTGAGGTAGGAAGATAGTGCCTTTTTCAAAGCCTTTCCCTACTTCATCAAGGGCAGGAATCAATTCTTCATTAATAATTTCTAATCCTTCTTTAGTTTCAAGCTGTTTTTGAGTGGCTTTACCTGCATTTTCACTCATACCACGCTTGATACTTTCATATAAAGACATATCAACCGCTTCACTCTTTACAGGAGCTGGTGCACTATTACCATAGGCGCTAATATATTCTGTAAAGTTTGTATCTAAACCACTTAAGGCGAGATAGGCACGATATGATTTCATCATTGCTTCTGATGAAGGATTGATGATTGCACAGCTGAGTCCTGACTGCATTGCCATAGTAAAGAAGTTCGCATTAATGATTGGTCTTTGTGGAAGACCAAAAGAGATATTAGAAACACCTAGAATAGAATGTCCATGTAATTCATCTCTAATAATACGTAATGTTTCTAATGTCGCAATGGCAGAAGTAGGATCTGATGAAATAGTCATAGCAAGTCCATCGATTACGATGTCCTTAGGTTCAATACCGTATTTACTTGCTTCTTTATAGATCTTCTTCGCAATACGAATACGATCTGCCGCATTATCTGGAATACCTTCTTCATCTAAGGCAAGTCCTACAACCACACCACCATATTTCTTTACTAATGGGAAAACAGCATCCATGGATTCCTGTTTACCATTAACTGAGTTAATCATAGCCTTACCGTTATAGTGTCTTAAGGCTGCTTCTAAGGCAATTGGATCTGATGTATCAATCTGTAATGGCAATGCAATGACAGATTGTAACTTCTTCATGACTTCTACCATCATCTTAGGTTCATCAATTTCTGGTAGACCTACATTGACATCTAGAATATGTGCTCCTGCATCTTCCTGTTTTAAACCTTCAGATAAGATATAGTTAATATCTCCATCACGTAAGGCCTGCTTGAATTTCTTCTTACCAGTTGGGTTAATACGTTCCCCAATAATAACTGGTTTAGGGCCTATTTCTACAGCTTGTGAGAAAGAAGTCACAACAGAGATATTCTTCTTTACAGGTGGTTCGATAGGCAGGTTTTTCACTAATTCTATTGTTTTTGAGAGATATTCTGGTGTAGTCCCACAACATCCACCTAGTACATGCACATTCAATGAGGCAATCTCTTTCATCTCTGATGCGAATTCATCTGCATTCATATCATAATATGTATGACCTTCATCATCAGTCTGAGGTAAACCAGCATTAGGTGTCACAATAATAGGTGTAGAAGAAACTTTAATCATTCTTTCTACAAAAGGTTTAATTTGTGTTGGACCTAATGAACAGTTAATACCCAATGCATCAACATGTAACCCTTCAAGTAAGGCAACAACCGATTCAGGTGTACCACCTGTCAACATCTTACCTTTTTCATCAAATACAACAGTTGCACATACTGGTAAATGCGAATGTTCCTTAGCAGCTAGTACTGCAGCTTTTAATTCATAGCTATCCTGCATTGTTTCAATAAGGATGACATCAGCCCCCGCTTTAGTTCCATACTCAATGACTTCAGCATATATATCTACAGCATCATCAAATGATAAATCTCCTAGTGGCTCTAAGAGTTTACCAGTAGGACCTAAATCAAGCGCAATCAGAGCATCAGTGCGTCCTGTAAGTTCTCTTGCCTTTTTTGCATGTTCTACTGCTTTTGTGACTATTTCTTCTAGATTATCTGGATATTTTAATCTATTGGCACCAAATGTATTGGTGTTGATGATATCACATCCAGCTTCTAGATAACCTTTATTTAGTTCTATAATCTTTTCTGGATGAATGATATTCCATGTTTCAGGTAATTCACCAGCCTGTAAGCCCCAGCTTTGAAGTACTGAACCAGTACCACCATCCCAGAATAACCATTCTTTTGTCAGTCTTTCTTTAAATCCCATTAGTCTATCCTCCTGAATTCACATTGTGCAGGACAATTGGCACAATCCTTCGTATGACGAGGCTGTGCATGATGTGTAATACCAATGATCGCCGTCACTGATTTGGATGGGACCATTAAGAGACTTTCTAATAAACTGATACCAATCTTATCCATCTGTAATATACGCATAAAATCTTTTTGATGATCTAATGCAAGATCTCCATAACCAGGCGAAAAGCGTGGCTTTAAGAATTCATTATTCTTATATGCCTCCTGATTAAGTGCTTCATTCACTTCATCACAATAAGCTTCTATCATAGCAGCTCCTGCTGCCTGATAGATCACTGCATCACTCATCTTAGTAAGTTCTGTACGTTTAATCAAACGATCGACTTCTATACCTATAGTAGCCGCAAAGAGATAAACTGCATGACAGCCTTTTAAGTTATTCTCTAAGTTTTTACTATGTATCATCATATCACCAATTGTGATTGTATGATTTTCTATTGTGAGAGGTAGTCTTTTCACAATATGACGTGGTACGGCTGTTTTCTGTAATACTTCTATACAGTGATCCAATGCACCATTGATTTCTGTGAGATCACCTTCTACAGATTGACGGTATCCTAAGTATCGTAAAGCTTCTTTACGATTGATTTCTATCATTTAAGAATCTCCGAAATATTGTTCATGATGCCTTCGGCGATGTCTGGTTTATTCATTGTATAAACATGAATATGTTTTACACCATTCGCAATTAAATCAATAATCTGTTCAGATGCATAAATAATACCAGCCTGCTTCATAATTTCAGGATTATCACCAAATGCATCCACCATCATCTTAAAATGATAAGGAATAATAGATGTACCTGACATCTGTACAGCACGACTGACCTGTTTCGCATTAGTAATAGGCATAATACCAGCGACTACAGGTACATTAATACCAGCTTCCTTGATCTTATATAAGAAGTTATAGAAAACATTGTTGTCAAAGAACATCTGAGTTGTTAAGAAATCTGCACCTGCTTCTACTTTTTCTTTTAGATGCTGGATATCTTCCTTAATGCTAGGTGATTCTACATGTCCTTCTGGATAACATGCTGCCCCAATACAGAAATCACCCTTCTCTTTAAGTTCCTTAATTAACTGACAGGCATACTGGTAGTCTTCTCCCACTTGACCATCCTTAGGAATATCTCCTCTTAATGCCATGATGTTCTCAATACCATTTTCTTTAAACTGTTCAACCATGGACTCTACATGTTCTCTTGTGGAAGAAACACATGTCAAATGAGCCATGACTTCAACATCATATTTCTCATGAATATCTTTCGCAAGTGCAACAGTATGTGCACTTGTTCCTCCACCTGCACCATAAGTCACAGACATGAAACTTGGATTTAAAGATGCAATCTTTTCTGCAGCCTTTAAGACATTTTCATATTTACTGCTTGTCTTAGGTGGAAATACTTCAAAAGATAAAGTGACTTTATCTTCATTTAATAAATCAATAATTTTCATTGATGTTATCCCCCCTTTTTTTCATATTCTACATTATTTTTTTATTAAGCACTAGTATGTGTTTTATAATATTGTTTTAAAACTGAATCTAAGAACTCAGTAGATGCTGAAACATAATAAGGTTCCATACCACTCACAATAGTCAACATTCCATCAGTATATTTCATTTGTGGCTTCTTAAAAATATGATTGACATACGCAAAGAACTTCTGTCCATCTAAATCTTCTAAGAAGACTTTAGAGAAACGTATTTCTAGTCCCTGGCTGCTATCTTTCACATCATCAATAAGTGGATCATGTGAAAGGATATCAAATCTTCTCTTGACTACAATATTACGTACCTGTGATGGGAGTACACCATAAAGATCTGTCAATTCATGTTCTACACGTTTCAATGTTTCTAAATCATTGGCTTTATAGACACGCTGATAAAGTTCTAGCTTTTCCATATCACTTTCTACATAATCTTCAGGAATATAACCATCTACTGGTACATTACGTGATGGTACAGTCTCATCTTCTTTAATCTTACCCTGTTTTTCTTCAATCGCATCCTGTAAGATCTTCATATACATATCAAAACCAACCTGATCAATAAATCCTGCCTGTTCGCCACCAAGAATATCACCGCTGCCACGAATAGATAAATCTCTCATCGCAATCTTATAACCAGAACCTAATTGTGTAAATTCCTTAATAGCTGTTAATCTCTTTTGGGCTTCTTCTGTCATCGCACGATCTTTTGTATAAAGAAGATAAGCATATGCGATACGTTCACTTCTTCCTACACGACCTTTGATCTGATAAAGCTGTGCTAAACCAAACTTATCCGCATTCTCAATAATAATTGTATTCGCATTAGGTATATCAATACCTGTCTCAATAATAGTTGTACATACAAGAATATCGTATTTCTTTTCTACAAAGTCAGTCATGACATCTTCTAGATCATTCTTATCCATCTGACCATGTCCTACACCAATGCGGGCATTAGGTAAGAGTGTCTGCAATGTAGAGGCTATTTCATAGATGTTTTCTGTTCTATTATGTAAATAGAAAACCTGTCCATTACGTGATAATTCTCTTTCAATAACCTGTTTAATAAGAGCCCAGCTCTTTTCTGAGACATATGTCTGTACAGGGAGTCTATTTAATGGTGGTGTTTCTATTTGTGAGAGTCCTCTAATACCCATGATGGACATCTGTAATGTACGAGGAATAGGTGTGGCAGTTAAAGTGAGTACATCTATTGTTTTTCTTAGATTCTTGATCTTCTCTTTCTGTCTTACACCAAAACGTTGTTCTTCATCGATACAAAGCAATCCTAAATCCTTGAATTCTACATCCTTGGATAAAATTCGATGTGTACCTACTAATAAATCAATATTACCTTCCTTTAAATCAGCTAATATTTGTTTCTTTTCTTTAGTAGTCGTAAAACGATTGAGTAACGCAATATTCACAGGGAACTTCTCAAAACGCTTCTGCATTGTACGATAATGTTGTGCTGAAAGAATTGTAGTAGGACATAGGAAAGCACATTGTTTCTTAGATACAACCGCTTTAAAGCAGGCTCTTAAAGCCACTTCTGTTTTACCAAAGCCTACATCACCACATAATAATCTATCCATAGGACGTGGTGTTTCCATATCTTTTTTAATTTCTTCTACAGCCTGTGCCTGGTCAGGAGTGAGTTCATAACCAAATTCACTTTCAAACTCTAATTGAAGATCTCCATCAGGCTCAAACGCAAAACCTGGCTGTCTCATTCTTTCTGCATATAAGTTAATGAGATCATCAGCTAAACCATCTACCTTCTGTCTGACTCTTGCTTTTTCTTTAGCCCATTTAGGTGAACCTAAAGCATGAATATGAGGTGGTTTACCATCTCTTGATGAATATTTTCTAATTAACTGGAACTGTTCTACCGGCACATAAAGAATATCATTTCCTTTATAGGCAATATGTAAATAATCCTTATGTACACCATCTACAACTAATGTTTCAATACCCATATATTGTCCAATACCATTTGTATCATGAACAACATAGTCTCCTACTTTTAATTCATTATAGTCTGAGATTTTAGTGGCATCTCTGTATTTAATATATTTCTTCTTTGTTTCTTGTACTTTAAAGAGTTCCTGGCTGGTGAGTAATACAGTCTTCTCTTCTACAAAGTTCATTCCACAAGGTAAATGTCCTAAAAATAGATTAACCCCATCATAAATCTTATTTGTGGCACTTGTGAGAGTAAATGGAATAGCATGATCAGTAAATAGGTTTACTAATACATCTATCTGACGCTTTTCATCTACACCAATCATGACACGATTATATGTAAGTAAGTCCTTTAATTGACTGATAAAGACTTTTTCATTAGCCATAGAAATCATGACAGGCTGAGTCATAAACATGATTTGTTTATCATTTTCTCTAAAGCGTACTAAATCAACATCAGGATGTTTTAAGATATCCTGAGGGTTATTAATAAGCTTAATTCCTCTGATCATCTGTCCTATTTCTTCTAGTTCATGATAATAGAGGTAGTTCTCTTCCATATAAGTCTTATAAGAAGCAAGAATAGAAGCAAGAGATGCAGTAATAATAGTATAATCACTTGCATAATCTATAATTGTGGCAGTTTGAGGGAATAAACTTAAGTATTGATAAATACGTGGACTATAGTCATGTGTTTTGAGTGATTCAATATCTAATGCATATGTTTCTTCAAGTTCATCCTTGAATTCATCTTTGATCTTCATCTTCTCTTTTAAAGCCATGATAGAGGATTCTACCTGTGATAAACCATCATCCTCATACATCATATCTGTAGCTGGAAGAATATCGATAGATTCTTTTCTTTCTGTTCTTCTTTGTGAGTCTTTATCATAAAAAGAGATTTCTTCTATTTCATCATCAAAGAATTCAATACGTACTGGATGTTCATACTGGATTGTATAAACATCTAGTACTTCACCTCTTCTAGAATAATAGAAAGGAGAATCTACTCTTTGGGCATTCTTATAGCCAATAGACTGTAGTTTCTTCTTTAATTCTAAAGGATCAACTGTATCACCTTTCTTTAAACTTATAATACTCTTTTTAAAGAGTTCTACAGGTGTTACATAACGTGTCATTGAGTGCATATGACAAACACAGATCATTGGTTTATCTTGTGTCATCGCATATAATGCATTAATTCTTTCTCCTAATAGTTCATAAGAATACGCTACTGATTCTACACGTAATGATTCATCTGCAGGAAAATAGACAACTTGATTCACAAGTTCAGTTAATGTTTTATAGAGGTTAAATGCCTCATATTGGTTATTTTTAATAATCAGGATTTTTCTTGGATTATGCCAAAAAGAACCAGCAATGAGATAAGCCTCATCGCTAGTTGAGTTTGTGACAATAGTTCCTTTGTCTGTATCTAAGGTTCTTAAGGCCTGATTATCTTTTAAAAGATTCAGTATTTTCTCCATAACAATCACCTAGTTAAATTTATTCATTGCTTTATTAAAACCATCATCTAAATAACATAATACAGCTTCTGCTGCATGTTTAGCACCTTCTGATATAAGCTTTTCTTCTTCTTTAGAGTAGTGTCCAAGTACCCAGTCTACAACACTATAAAGCTTATTCTTTGAAATACCTACACGAATACGCTTGAAGTTCTGAGTCCCTACATGAGCAATAATACTCTTGATCCCATTATGTCCACCTGCACTGCCTTTTTCTCTTAAACGTAGTTTACCAGTAGGCATATCCATATCATCATAAATAACTAATAGATCTTCTACTGGAATCTTGAAGAACTGCATCACTGCTGCAACAGATTCACCAGAATTATTCATATAAGTCTGAGGTTTTAATAAAATAACATCTTCACCCTTATACTTGAATTTAGTATATAAGCCTTTAAATTTCTCTTTATCAATAGATTGATTCATTTCATCACTTAATACATCTAAACAATAAAATCCTGTATTATGTCTTGTCATATCATATTCTTTACCAGGATTTCCTAATCCAACAATTAATTTCATTATATACTCCTATCTTGCACATACGACCATGGATACACCAAATACATTGAGTTGTCCATTTTCTATTCTTTCATTTGACATACTATATAATATCTTAAAATCATCTTCAATACCAATAGTAATGACATCATATGAAGGATTAAAATAAATCTTAAATTCTTTATAATCTCCTTCATCCTGAGTGAGATGATATTCTACCATACGATAGTAGATATTGTTGATAAATACATGCTGATGCATATCTTCATAGTCATAATATCTAAAGCACTTGTTGTGTTTTCTTAGATCTATAAAGAACTTTACAGCCTGTACAACATTCATATATCTATCATGACGTTCCCAGTCTAGTTTATTAACTGCATCTCCTGCATTATAAGAATTCTGATTACCATTCTTAGTACCTAAGAATTCCTGTCCGGCATGAATAAAAGGAACACCTTGCGCAAGAATAGTCATTGCGAGTGTTAATAAGCATCTCTTCTGACGACAATATTCATCTTCATGACCATTAGAAATAATGAATTTATCAAATACAGTCGCATTATCATGACATTCTGTATAGTTAATGCTCTGTTCTATAGATAAGAACTTATTGTAGTCACACATCGCAATAATGGCTTCATTTGTCTTATAAGTGTCCCCTGATGTATAGCCTTTGACTTCCATCTGATTAGGTCCCTTGACTGTATCTCTGAAATGATCATTAAAGAAACCTACATGAGGTGTTTTATGGTTATTTTCAATTGTTGTCTTTTCTGAATCAGGTAATGCAGTACCCATATTCCAACCTTCACCATATAACATAAATGAAGAATCTAAAGCATGACCCTGTTCATAAATCATATTCACTGTATCATTATCCACAATACCCATCAAATCCATTCTAAAGCCATCTACACCATAAAGAACCTGCCATCTCTTACACATATCTAAGATATATTTACGGCACATCTTTGCGGTAGTGTTTAAATCATTACCACACCATGAACCATTAGATAACTCCCCATTTTCATCTCTTCTAAAGAAATAATAAGGGACTGTCTTTTCTAATGTATTATTATTCACATCATGCATATGATTATAAACTACATCAAGAATAACACGCATATTATGCTTATGAATACAACGTACCATACGCTGACAATCTAATATTCTCTTATAGCCATCATTTGGATCAGTAATATAACTTCCTTCAGGTACATTATATTGTGCTGGATCATAACCCCAGTTATAGAGTAAATCTGGATGATCTTCATCTACTGTTGCATAATCATTAATTGGTAAAAGCTGTACATGTGTGACACCAAGCATATCTAAATAGTCCATACCTGATGAAAAACCATTCTTAGTCACTGTACCTTCTTCACAGAATCCTAAGAACTTGCCTTTATGTGTAATCTGTCCATATTCATCAACAGAGAAGTCTCTGACACCGACTTCATAAATAACTGCATCTGTATTATGTTTTAGTTCTGTCAAAGGATAGTCTACTCTTCTTACTTTATCTAAATCAATAACTACTGAACTATGCATATTAGCTGTACAAGAATAAGCATATGGATCAGCTGTTTCAATTGATTGTTCATTCATTCCAATAATATAAACATATTCATAACCATCTAGATCTTTCTTAATAGTTGTACTATAGACACCCTTATCTCCTCTTTCTAAAGGATAATAATGAAGGTCTTCATCTTTCCAAATTTTTAATACAACTTCCGTAGAAAGAGGTGACCAGACCTTGAATGTCGTTTTTTCTTTTGTATAATGACTGCCTAAATCATCACCATCATAATAAAAATGATCATCAAAATCTTTACTCATAGAAAGCTGACTAAAATCTAAAAAACAAGCTAAACCATAATTATCAAACACTTTATATCTTGTACCTACAGAAAAGTCTGTATGCAAAAGATACGACTGGAATCCATTTTCTTTCTCAGTCGCTTCGCCTTTAAGTATCTTAACTTCACTTGTATCTAAATTCTTTAAATAATACTGACTTGAAATTCCGTTATAAAAATTTAATGATAAATCAACTTTGATTAAATCAAAGTCAATCGCATAAGCATACATACGAATTGATTCTCTTTGCATGTCTAAATCCCACCCTTTTCTCTCCCTTATTCTATCATAAAAACAAGATAAGAAAAGAGAGTATCTAAATTTGAAAAAGAAAGCCATATATCATTAATCGAGTAGGAGAAAATAATTAAAATTATTTTCGTCCTCTCACACCACCGGGCAA